>URUZ01000176.1 GCA_900551225.1 uncultured Clostridium sp. | reverse complement strand
AACATGGCAAGTATTTTGTGATTCAAAAAAGCAATTGGATTCTATGAAATAAATTTCCGTGTGAGAAGAAAACGGCTGTCAATTCAGACAGCCGCGGTTTCGATATAAGCCATTATAATTTCAACTTCCAGTTAATTTGATATGGCCCATGGCACATGGCAGAGAGTTTTTGATAGCTGTCTATAAATTCCTGCGTGTTATGAGCCACGCCGCTCTCCAGTTTTGTGCCTTGAATATAACCGTTGCAGAATTCTGGCCAGGAGCTGTATTTTTGCTGCAGTCTCTGCCCGGCAATGGTTGAATAGTGTACATATTCTTTTCTTGACAGGTAATCACAGAGATACATTCTTCCGCAGATATTAATGGCGCAGGTATAATCAAAGGCGCATTTGCCCTCCACCGCGCCAGCGTGGCTGAGAAGATATTCAACCATTTTAATCCCGCTGTCATGATCAGTCACCAGCCAGTCACTGCTTAGTATCCCTTTTAAGCAGGCGGCATTGGAACTCGTCTTTTCAAAGCCGCCGATATAATTCCAGCTTCCGCCGCAGTATTCTGACCAGATGGCGCATACTGCGGTCAGCCAGCGTTCGGTATTGGTTTGGGGTGACGAGGTTTCGGCGGTATTTTTTTGCCTTCGGAACAGATCTGATATTCTCATTTTTCCCTCTTTTCTTTACTCAATTTATTAGTGATTGCTCCCATTTTAAGAGCAGTGCATCAATATCTTCCGCGGTTATTTTGTCATCTTCTGATACTAAGAAAACCGCATCAGTATTCCGCAGATCTACAAATGAATTCTTTGCCGGGATCAGTTCACGTTTCAGCTTTAGATACTCGGTGGGCAGGATATCGCTCCATCCGCTGCCAGCGTCATATTGGGTAACCAGGCAGTCCGTAAGTTCTGCATCTGATAAATAATCGTCCTCACTGTAATAGTCTGTATCATATTGTAATAGATTCATTTCCTGATTGACATCCAGTCTGAGAATATCGTTAACATACGGCAGATTGTCATGGTCAATTATATCACGGACATAGCCGTAGGTACCATTCTCATTTCCAACAAGAAGGTACATTTCTTTTAATAAATACAGCTTTTTATGTTCCAAATCGGCAAGGATCTGTGTACTATCAGAGATTCTTGCAGGCTCATTTTGGGAATCCAATACTGCGGTAGTTTGATTACCATCAAAACAATAAAAGTTGAAATATCCCCCCATGGAACCACCTGAATCATGGTGGATACCAAGTTCGGGGAGGCTATCAAAATTTAAATCGAATAAATAGTAGCCACTGACTGGGAAACCATCATCATTTTTTGTTTGATCCATACTCAGCAAAAAATCCGTGTATGATTTGGGATATGAAAGGTTTTTGCTGTCTCCCCATGTTGGTGTTTTTGGCAGTGATATCACAGCATTTTGGGATAGAAACTTACTGGTATTATTATTTGAACATGAAACAAGGAGCAGGCATATAACTATTCCCAGAGGCAATGTGATTTTTTTCATACAAGCAGGCCCTTTCTTTGGATTAAGAATATATGACCATTGTACCATACTTTATTATAAAAGTAGAAATTGTAAAATAGTTACAATAGGATGGACGTTTTTGAGGAAAAGTGTTAAAATAAAACAAAAAGGGGGAATTCACAAATGAAGAAATTTTTAATGGTAGTTTTATCAGCGGTACTGGTTTTAAGCGGCTGCGGCAGCTCCGGAGCGTCAGCCACAACCAGCGCGGAGAAAAAGCAGGGAAATGCATCAGAAGCAGCAAAAGAGACCACAGAAAAAGAGACCACAGAGCCGGAAACAACGGAGGCTCCCAAGGAGATAAAGGAACTGTCTGTGGGCGAATTTGACGAGCTGCTGGCCGGTCTGCCCCTTTCTGTTGTAAAGACAGAATATGTTGTTCAGGATGAACAGTATAAGTCCCTTTATCCGGACCTGCTGAGCACGGTTATTATGAACAATACGGATTCGGACATCAAAGATGCTGTTCTTGCAATCGTGGCCTGGGACAGCAATAATCTTCCAATTAAGCTGATGGGCCAAATCGATTTTGGCGGAGGAGAATACTTTAAGAAGGTGAATTACAGTGATATTAATCTGGTGGGCGGAAGCACGTACGGAGAAGATTCCGGCTTTTCTCTCAATGAATCCTGCAAGGTTGCTTCTTTTAAAACCATTGTATTATCATTTGAAACATTTGACGGGGATAAATGGGAAAATCCGTATGTGGACAGCTTTTGCGAGGCCTATGAGGGAAAGAAATATGCTGATGATATAAAGGTTGAAGTTGAAATTCAGGATACGGCTTTTGTAAAGTCGGAGACCCCATCGGACACCATGGTGGAAAATGCTTCTGCAGAGGAACTGGAAGCCTCTCTGGCCAGCCAGCCTGTATTTATAAGCAGCACAGAATATGTTGTTCAGGATAAACAGTATAAGTCATTGTATCCGGATATGCTGCAGGCGATTGTACAGAACAATTCAGAAGACGATATCCGGGATGCGGTTGTAGCGTTTGTGGGATGGGATGCCAATGGCCTTCCTGTAAAGATTAAAGGGCAGATGAGTTTCAATGATCCCACCTATGTTACGGAAGTATCTTTTGAAAATATCAATCTGGTTCCAGGCGGCTCTTATGGGGATTCCCAGGGCTTTGCCGTAGATGAAAACAGTGGTGTTGCGTCTTTCAAAGCAGTAGTGGTTTCCTACACCAATTTTGAGGAAAAGACATGGGAAAACCCCGATTATAAAGCATTCTGCGATCTCTACGGAGGGAAACGTCTGGCACAGTAAAAATAGGGTCAAATAGGATGAGGAGGGTATACAAAAAGTATATGCCTCCTCTTTTGAAGGAGAGGGAATTTGATGAAGATAAGAAAGCTGGTCCACATTGGAGGCACCCTGGTTCTGACACTCAGCCTGGGCGCACTCAGCCCGCTCAGCGCTTCCGCGGATTCTAAGGTCTCGCAGACGGTGAAGGAGGAGCTGGAGCGGTCCGAGGTCTCATCCTATCTGATGGATAAGAGCGGATTTTTTGACAGCGGAGCTTATGAGCGGTATCTGGATGAGTTTGTCAATACGGATCACCCTCCTGTCCAGAATAAGGAGCAGGACAGAACGGACGACCAGCCCAAGATATATTTTGATTTTATGGGCAGGGAGGAGACTGCATTTCTCAGCAGCCTTTTTTCTATGGAGATGCCCCAGGACTGGCATGTGGGCGCAAGCGCCTCATGCCCTCTGGTGTTCTGCCATGAGTCGGACCGGGGCCCGGGAGGTCTGGATCAAACAAGATTTAAAGAATACTATGATGTATTCCCTGGTTTCGGCATGCATGTTGAAAATGCCGAGGATGAGATCGCAGAGCTTGTTCTGGACGGCGGAGTCAATGAAGTGCTGGAAGATGCTTTGGGGCAGCCTGTCACAGAGGAGTTCGTTATCAAACAGGATGAGCCGGGAAGCGGCTGGTACAGCGTGAAAAAAGACGGCAGGCAGGTGGCGAATTTCTATGTTTGGGCATGGGGCGGAAAGGTAGCTGTATGGCCCAATGACGTACCGGTGAAATACAAGGCCTCTGAGGATCATGGAAGAATTTATGTTTTTCAGGAGTGGGCGGATCAGGACTTTTCAACGCCTGAGGCGATCCGGGATTACGTGGAAGGCGGCGGGGCGGATCATCTGCTGGAAACGGTACTGGGGGAAGGGGGAACCTGGACGTGTTCGGATTTTGATACGGATTATCATGAGTTCCTGCGGTTTGAGGGCAGATATGAGGACCGCAGCGCAGCCTTTTATATTCCTGTAACGCCTGATTACAATGAAAACTGGGTGATTTTGTTTGATGTGTCAAAGAATACCGAGGTAGTGGAAAATGCTTATGATATCCAGGAACGCATCATAAAGACCTTTATTCTGCAGCCCTATTATTATGTGGTGAAAAAGGGGGATAATCTGTCGGCTATATCAAAGAAACTCACGAATAAGTCCGGTAATTACTATAAGATTGCCCAATTTAAGCCCAACCGGGCCGGGGGCAGGATCATGAATTTAGATTTGATTTATCCGGGCCAAAAGATAGCGATTCCCCTTGATTTACTGTTTGGTAAAACACATTATCAATAAGGCTGCGGCAGACGTGCACAGGAACCCCCCAAGCTGTTCACATAAACAGCCTGGGGGGTTCCTGCGCTGGGCGTATGTACTAGTACAGCGTTGTATAATTACCTGAGTCTAGATCCGCCGTACTACATAATCAAGGGCCTGCAGCCAGACGCCCTTATTCTGCTTCCAAACGGCAGGGAATTCTGAGAAGGGTACCGGGCAGGGGGTTCTACCGACCTCCAGCGTCACCCCTGGAACAGCCCCGCTTCTGGACTGCATCCAGTCCTTAAAACCGCCTTTGCCGTCGCTGGAGTCCATACGGTAGCCGGTCATGACAGAGATGGCTTCGGCCAGTGTGTTGGAGGCCATCTCAGCGCCATTGCTGCTTGTGGTCCAGTAGATAACCTCGCCCTGGGAGTGATAGCTGACGGTAATGGCCCAGGGGTACTGATCCGCCAGTCCGGACAGGGCCTGGGTCTCCGGCTCCGACAGGGGGGCGGTGCCCTTGTAGGTTGCGGAGGAGGGGGCTGTCAATACGTTGGAAATCTCCTCCCAGCCGTATGGGAAGTTATAATTTAAGTCCACGCCGGCGGCATTTGCCTTCCACTTGGTCAGATAGACTTCAAAAGAATCGGGGGTCCGCCCGAGGCTTACATCTCTGGCATAGGTGTCTCTGATCCCCTGTTTCAGCCCTTCGGACCGTATGGCGTCAATTCCAAACTGGCTGAGGGAAACGCCGTCCGGGTTGGTCATGGGCACAAAATGAATGGCTACTTTATTCAGCATGTCTGAAACATTTTTAAAGTTATAGGTTCCGGTGTCATAGAAGGCCAGGGCGTATTCCAATTGGCTCATCATCACCAGCGGGGTCATATATTCCCTGGCGTGGATGGCTCCCTGCATCAGAATCTGCGCCTCTGCTCCGGGGTTGCCCAGTATGATATCATAGATATTCCTTCCATCGTGGGAGGTGCCGATGACATTGACGGTGATCTTATCCCCGTAAGTATTTTTGAGGGACTGGATGTCAGCTTCCATCTGCTCATAAGAGTATTTGTCTGCTGCTTTTACAATGGGATTACTCACTTCCTGGTCCAGGAAATTGCTGATGCCCGTGGTGGCTTTAATCCCAGGCCCCACGGCGTTGGCCTCCGCATAGGACGGCTCCGCGCCATAACTGACCACTCCTCCGTAACTGATTCCACCTATAACCAGCATACCGCTTAATACGGCACAAACCATGCGTTTCATAATCGTTGCCCTCTGCCTTTCTTTTCATATGTTCCCAATTTAATACAAATGGCGGCTCCAGTCAAATGAAGTTTTCTTACATTTTTATGGCATTTTTATACGGTATAAGAGAGGCCTGCGTTTGAGATGATTTAGAGACAGCAGTGATAAGATAATTACGGTAAGAAAATTTTCAGGACAGGAAGGGGTATTTGATGATGAAATTAAGGATAAAAAGGGTGTTTTTGCTGATCGCTTCCCTTTTAATGGCAGCAACCAGCCTGTACGGCTGCAGCGGTGATGGGAAGGTGGTCTCAAAACCCAAGGGCGAGGGCAGCGGGCAGCAGCAGGTCCAGGCTATGGGGAGATACACGGAGAATGAGGTTCCCCTGCCGGATGGGCTTGCATATGGCTCTGTGATCGGTTTCCAGGATGGGCCGGACGGAAATCCCGTACTTTTTACCAGAAAAGAGGTTGATGGAACTGCAGCCTTCACCGCATATCTGCTCTCAGAGGATATGACATGGGAAGAAAAGGAATGCGGCTGGCTGACACAGCTTGGGCTGAGTTATGGGCAGGACAGGGTCAGCATTACATTTGGAGAGGACGGTAAACTGTATGCAGTTTATTCAGAGGAGGATAATCAGGATACCATAGCCCAGCACCACGTTGTGGTATCTGCGGACTGGGAAAACAGCCAGGAGATCCAGCTGCCCCTGCTGTTGGAGACAAATGAGCTGGGATATGCGTACTTCCCCAGAAAAATCACAGCCCTGGAAAATGGAAATCTCCTGTTTGATTCCGGCCGCAGTATATTCCTCTATGACGCTTCGGGGCAGCAGAGAATTGCGGAGTTAATCAATAATGACGCATACTATTTTGCTCATGGCAGCCAGTTTTTCATCATTGACGGGGATTCTAAAAGTCTGGTACGATATGATGGAGAAGACGGAAAAGAATTGTCCAGGCTGCCCGCCCAGCTGGACGATTATTATGGTGTGATAGCAGCAGCGGATAAAGCCGGGGATCTGAGCCTGCTGTCTAAAGAGGGGATACAGATTATGAAAAACGGCTCCGATATATGGGAGCAGATCATAGACGGGCAGAGAAATACCATGGGATCACCCAAGTATTATCACACGGGATTTGCGGTGGGAAGCCGGGATGACTATTTCGTTTTTTATGGTTCCATGGATGAAACATATAAGCTTTCCCACTATGTTTATGACGCAGATATGCCCGTAGAACCGGAGACGGAGCTCTCCATATTTTCACTGCGTGAGAATGCTACCATACGGCAGGCTGTCAGTGAATTCCAGATTAAAAATCCCAATGTGAAGATGGATTACCAGCCCCTGACAGCGGATGGCGATGGAGCAGTTGCCGACGACTATATCAGGACTTTGAACACGGAGCTGCTTGCCGGGGACGGTCCGGATATCCTGGTGTTAGACGGCATGTCGGAGGCAGCATATATTGAAAAAGGGGTGCTGGAAGACATTACGGACGTGATTGAATCCATGACCGCATCCGGCGATTTCCTGGCCAATATTGCAGATGGAAGCAGGGTGGACGGAAGGATTTATTCTGTGCCGGTGAGAATTGGGCTTCCAATTACATTTGGCCGGAAGGAGGCGCTTAAAGAGGCGGGACAGCTGCCGTCTCTGGCCGCCCTTGTTCAGGGGAATGAGGCCGGGCAGGTCTTTGGAACGGTTGACAGGGAAACGCTGATATCGTTCTATGCGGACGCATATTTAAATGACATTGTGAGCGGGGATGGGGCCATAGAGGAGCAGGCGTTAAAAGAGTTTCTCAGCAATATGAAACTGATTTTAGATGGCAGCGGGATATCCGACGGCACAAGGGAAAACAGGCCGACCAGCATATGGGGGCTGCTGGAAACTGGAAAATATCTGCATTCTGAGGAAATAGCGGGATTTTTCCAGGCAGGGCCAGGGGTATCTGTTATGGAGCAGGCCCAGGGGGAACTGGAAGCCGATATGATCTCCATCAATGAGGCGTATGTGCCGTACGGGACAATCGGGATCAACAAAGCCGGGAAGAATAAGGAGGCAGCAGTCCAATTCCTCCAGACAGCCTTGTCTGAGGAGGTGCAGCGCTCGGATTTCTATGACGGATTCGCGGTGAATCAAAATGCGCTGGAATATTTGTGCGGAACTGAGTGGACCACAGGGGACGCTTATGGGGGAGAAATCAATGGAATCGATGGAAGAAGCTATGAGCTGAAAACCAGCTGGCCTTCAAAGCCTTTGTGCCTCAGGCTGACAGAGTTCTGCAAGGCTGCGAAACACTCAGCTGGAAGAAATTGGAAGATAAAACAGATATTGCTGGAGTATTCAACCGGCTATTTTGAGGGAAGAACATCATTAGAGGAAACGACAGAGGGATTGTTGTCTAAAATGACATTATATCTTGAGGAGTAAAGGGCATAAAGGAGGACAGCGGCTGTGAGAATATTGCTGGTTGAGGATGATCTGGAATTGTGCAGGCTTATGGGATTCTGGCTGGAGCAGAAGGGGTATTCGGCCGATATCTGCCAGGATGGGCAGGATGCATTGTATTATCTGGAACGGCAGGTTTACAATGTGGTGATTCTGGACCGGATGCTGCCTGGAATGGATGGAATACAGATTCTGCAGCTGATGAGAAGGCAGGGAAATGCCACGCCGGTGATCATGGTGACTGCCCTTGGGACCGTGGAGGATAAGATCGGCGGATTGGATGCCGGAGCAGATGATTATCTGGTTAAGCCCTTTGAGCCGGAGGAACTGTTTGCCAGAATCCGCGCCCTGGAGCGGAGGCCTGTTCAGCTGGAACTGAACAGGCAGCTGGCATTCTGCGATGTGGTGCTGAATCTGTCCGGCAGGATCTTGCAGAAGGAAGATAAGAAGGTGGAGCTGTCAAAAAAGGAGATGGATCTATTGGAGATCTTCATCAGGAATAAAGGCCAGACCCTTACCAGAGAGCTGCTGCTGAACCGGGTATGGGGGATGGACAGTGCGGTGGAGGACGGTAATCTGGACAATTATATTTACTTTCTCAGGAGAAGGCTGAAGCAGGTGGGAAGCCGCGTGAATATTAAAACAGTAAGGTCCGTAGGGTATTTTCTGGAAGAGTGAGGGAGTCGGAGGAAGGGACGGCAGCCATGGTTAAACAGTTAAGGAAAAAACTTATTTGCGCCTATGTACTGGCCACCGGGCTGCTGCTGACCGTGATTGTAACCGGTCTGCTGATCCTGTCCTGGAAGCAGTATGAGACGAATCATATCAGCAGATACCAGTCTGCATTTGGAAATGTGACGGACACCATAAAGGCCGGCGGCAGGATCTCCCATGTATGGCTGGCAGAGAGCGAAACAAGAGAAAATCTGATCATTTCCGTTTCAGGCAACTCCATTTTGCTATCCTTTAAAGGCGCATGGAATCCAGTTACCAAGCGGGAAATCCTGCTTGATAAACTGAACCGGTTTGCTGAGCGGGACGGATTCTTTGAAGCAGCTTCCCAGACGTGGCAAGGGGAGACAATCAGCCCGGTATATTCCATATATGGGGAGCAGGGAGAGCATTATTATGGCAGCATTTTTCTGAAAAGGACGTACGGAAAAGAGCAGAAAGTTATGGTTCTGAAGGCCCTGACAGATGAAAATGTGGTTTACAGGAACTCGGCCATACTGTATTCTTTTATTAACCTGATGGGGCTAGTGATCCTGTTTTTTATCTGCCGCATCTTTGTGGACCGCAGTCTGAAACCATTGGAGACAGGCTTGAAACAGCAGCGTGAATTTATCGCTGCGGCCTCCCACGAGCTGCGGGCGCCGCTGACTGTCATACGGGCGGGGATTCAGGCCGTCTCCATGGATGAGACGAAAGCAAAACAGTTTCTTCCCGGGATTGAGAGGGAGGGGGAGCGAATGACGGTTCTCATCAATGATATGCTGCAGCTGGCCCTGGCGGATGCCAGGACCTGGACCATGCACAAGGAACTGCTGACGCCGGATACATTACTCATATCCATCTATGATTCCCTGGCAGAGCTGTGCAGGAAAAAGGGCCAGCCTTTTGAGCTGAAACTGCAGGAGGAAGAGCTGCCCAGGATTATGGGGGACCGTCAACGGCTGGAACAGATTATGATGATCCTCACAGACAATGCCGCCAGCTATTCGCCGGAGGGCAGCCCTGTCTCAGTCAGCGCCTGGTCGGACTATAAGCGGGTGTTCATTGAGGTGGAGGACCATGGGCCGGGGATCGGGGACGAGGACAAGAAAAGGATATTTGACCGTTTTTACCGGGCAGACCAGTCCAGAAATGACAAGTCACATTATGGGCTGGGTCTGAGCATTGCCATGGAACTGGTGAAGCTGCACCAGGGGAAACTGAGTGTCAGAGATACCCCGGGCGGCGGCAGCACCTTTGTGCTGGAGCTGCCCTGCAGCCACGAATGAGGGTGTGAATACTGGAAGAATTCTGAACCGGCAGGGAGGTGCGCAGTGGGGAAGGGATTGATCGTTTTTTTATTGGCGGGTATGCTGATGACAGCGTACGATGCGCCGTACAGTACGGATAATCAGGTTTCGCTGGCCGGGAAAGAGTACAGCAGAGTTGATGCTGAGGCGGGGGCGGACATTTCCATAGAGTATGTCCAGGTCGGCAGACTTCCTGACCGGAATGCAGAGGGGACGGTTAATGAAATGCTGAGGCAGGAAGCATTTTCAGATTGGCAGCCGGACAGTGAGAGGGACCTCAGCCTTAAAATTGTGCAGACGCCCATCATTTATCGAAACTATTTGAGTGTTACCACCTGGACGGACTGCTATATCCGCAGCGCGGTTCATCCGTGGTGCAGCCTATCATCCATGGTGATTGACACAAATACCGGCCAGCTGGCAGAGCTGGGGGATCTGATGACTGTCGATGAGCAGATCATAGAAAAGATCAATGAGGGAGTGTTTAAAAATGACCGGTTTTCCCATGAAGAGTGCCTTAAAATGAAGTGGTATGATCAACTGGGCGATTCTATATTAAACCGGGCGGAGAGAACCGGCGGTTTTTACCTGAAGGAAAAGGGGATTGTGTTTATCATTGATGTCTCACATGTGGAGGGGGATTATCTGACGTTTGAGGCCGCCTATGATGAACTG
>URUZ01000175.1 GCA_900551225.1 uncultured Clostridium sp. | reverse complement strand
TTTTTTATCTATACTTAGAGGGAATATGCTATGATATTTGCACAGTCATTTTAATCTAATCTCAGTCAGCAGTTGATGAAGGTATACTGGAAATAATTTAGAGGATAGGAGGAAGATTATGAGACCATGGAAACTAGGATTGGGTATCCTAATGGCCATTCTTTGGTTTACAGGCTGCGCTTATACTCCTGAAAGTTCAAAACCAGACTCAGCGCAGGGGCAGGAGGCTGCAGCCGATATTATAGAGCGTATGGAGACTGATTTGGCGCGAAACCGCTACTGGCAGACAGAGGCGGAAAAAAGCTGGGAAGAATTTTATAATTCACTGGAAGATCAGAGGGAGCGTGTACTGTGGAAGGAGGCCATGGACAAGATACAGCCATACCTTGTTCCCGGTGAGTATCTGTCCTTTGATTTTGTGATTGAGAGGGACGCCGCCTTTCCGGAATCCGGTTCGGCAATACTTTATTGCAGCAGATGGAAGCCAGACAGAAGCTTTCTGTCTTTTAGCGTATGGATCACTGTGACAGAGAACCAAGAAATTGCCAGCTCTGACAATTATGTAAAAAATCTTCTGAGACTGTACCTGTTCCAGCAGAATCTTGCTGTCTATGAACCGGAAACAAAGGCCCCCTATGGCGCGTCCGAGGTCATAGAAAGATATTCGGGCAGACTTTTGGTGGGCTATGAGAATCAAAGGGATTTGCCTGTCTGTACGGACGCCTTTTCTGCTGCCTGTCTGCGTTTAAAGGAAGATTTGGCTGATTCATCTGCAAAAATCAGTCAGGGCGTGAGCTTTGTGGAAGCGGATTCTGGGACGGGAATGGTTCATTTTCAAGATTTTTATCCCTCCCACACGATTGACATTTCCACTGTCTCAGCAGAGGAATTAGATGAACTGTCCCTCCGGGTCCAGAGTGAAAACCTGGCTGTGATGAAGAATCTTAGGCCGGAGCTGTATGAGGCTTACATAAAAGACAATGGTTTTTCCTGGGCTGACTATATTAAACAGTACCGGACGCCGGCATATACCTACAGTTATGGATACACTGGTCTAAAGGAGGACAGCTACGGCGGGCCCTTCAGGTCAGCATATCCGGACAGCGTAAGGCGGCAGGACATTTACTATGAACAGTACCGGAAGGCAGTTGAGAACAATCAGGGAAAGGCCTCAGAATTTTTTTCAGAGCGGTATCAAAAATATAACTATCAAAGCCTGGATCTTGTATTGGCTCCTTTTGGAAAAAACGGATATGAACGCTGCTGGGCCATCAGCAACGACATGTTTAGTATCACATTTCCTTCTGGCTTTGCCTATGCTTATGAGAAAAACGTATCCATGGATATGGTCGTACCAGATAACAGGGACAATCCATATTATCCGCTTCAAGACATGGAAATCCCTGATATTCGTGCTGTTGACAAGGGGCGCTTCTATCTGTTGTTTTTACAACTGGATCAAGGAGAGGAAAATCTGAGCTTGATCAGGCTGATGGAGACAGAAAAGGTAAAAGCGCGGCTGACACCAATTTTGAGAGACTCTGTCTATTGGGAAGCCTGGGGCGATCTCCAGAGCGATTATCATCAATTTGAGTACGTAAAAGGCCAGACAGAGCTGAGGAATACAGCTGTTTATATGCCACATATGGAAAATGGTGAGAAGTTTGTTTATCTCCTTGTATTCGAAGAATTTAAGGATAGCAGCGAATTACAGTCCCTTTTTAAATTGCAGGAAGAGATGGTGCGTACCTTTGTAATGCTTCCTTACCGGTATCGCTGCAAGAGAGGGGATAACCTGGAGATGATATCGCGTCTCTACACAGGAAGTGAATTGTATGTCAATGTCCTATGTGAGAATCCTTTGAATCAGATTCAAAATCCAGATTGGATTTTAGAAGGGCAGTACATTGAAATTCCCCTCCATCTGCTGCTGAAGCCCTTTTAAAATAACCTGAAGGCGTATTACCCTTCCCAATCATCTACCCGTTTTGCCATAACCGTTTTCCACGCATGAAGGGCCAGCGCCACCGCAATTACCGCATAACATGCAAACACCCGGAAATATTCTCCCAGTTTTGCATTATTAAACAGTTTCTTGCCTGGCAAGTACAATCCCTGCCACGCAGATCCGACACGAAAAGCAGATCCGGCCGGATGATAAATGCCCTTGCCACACAGATCTTCTGCTGGTTTCCACCGGAGAGCCTTCCCACCAGCTGTCCGCTGCCGGTACCGCGGATGTCCAGAATTTTAACGCTTTTCTTAAATTTTTGGCAATTCAACCAGTTTGAACTATACTATATGGGAGTAATGCGATACTGGAATAGGATAATGTATCCAACATGACTATAAAGGGACATAAGCACGTAAAAGGGGACTTGAAAAAATCAAGTCCCCAGTGTATAATTTACTTAGAAGTAATCAAAAGACAATTGTCGGTCTGATGATTACACTTCGGATAACTGGGTAATTTATAGTTACAAGCTATCCTCTATTGCGAGTAGAGGATAGCTATTTTTTATTCAGATGGTTATCTATGTAAGCAAGTGCTGCAAAAATCACCAGCACCAATGTCAACACTTCAAGTGTATTCATGCTCCATATCCTCCTCCGTTTATTTCCGAAGGAAACCATCAGACTATCCTCTGACTTCTTTTCAATTATACATAAATATTTTATCATGGAAAAAAGCAAGTACAACGATAATTACATTGCATCCTCCACCCGTTTTGCCATAATTGTCTTCCACGCATGTAACGCCAGAGCTACCGCTATTACCGCGTAGCAGGCAAACACCCGGAAATATTCTCCCAGCTGGGCATTGTTGAACAGATTTTTGCCTGCAATGGGCGAAATGATAAACATGGTGTGAAACAGCAGTGCCCCCAATATGGCCTGACCAATGGTTGCCTTTTTAATAGAAGCGCCTCCCACCAGCAGGGCCGCAATGGCGAAGGTTCCCACATTTTCATGGGCTGTGTAGGTGGTAAAGTTGCCGATATCCTGGATAAAGATCAACTGTCCCAAGGCTGCCAGCAGGGTGGAGATCATAATCGCCATAATGCGGATCTTGTCCGCAGGAATTCCCATGGACTCGGCAACGGACAGATTCTGGCCCACTGCATTAATATCGCTGCCCAGCTTGGTCCTGGCCAGAAACATGATGTAGAGGCACACCAGAAAGATCAGCATGCCTGTAGCCACAGGCACATCGGTAAAGCGCAGCGCAAACAGCACCGTCTCCGAGAAGGTGCACACCACCTGGTACACAATCAGCAGAAGCACACTGCCCCACAGTGTATACTGCCTTCCCCACCTGATCTTCTCATGTTTTGCGCAGAGCCTCCACACCAGAAATACAGCCTGCACGGCTACCATCAGAATCAGCACCGCCCCCACCGCCTTATCCAGTGACACCATCCAGAGCTTATTGACAGCACTCTTGGTGGTTCCATCCAGATTGATGGGTGTGGTCAGCCCGATCCCATTGGTCAGCAGCAGGGCTTTGTTCCTGACTGGAATCACCGGACCGCACAGGAACATAAACACCAGGTCATATACTCCTTTGGCAAAGAACCCCAGAATCATGCCGGTGATCATTTCTTGGCCTTTGGTCTGATTGAACAGCCGCCCGGTCAGATTTCCGAACAGCAGGGACAGCGGGATACTGACAATGAAGGACACCACAATACAGGCAACCCCAGTGATGGAAAAATTGGTGGATACAATGATGCCGATCTGTGCAGCCATGGCTCCCAACACAATGCTGAAATTCAGCCCCATTCCGGCCCACACTGGAACCAGCAGGGCCAAAATCAGAATCAGATTGCGGAACAACCGGCTGGAAATCTCCCCGATAATGTAAGACATGGGCTGTTTTGCAAGTACAATCCCAGCTACACAGATGATGCAGAACAGTATGGTAACAGCATTACTGATCAGCACCTTTTCGAAATAGACACCGGCTCTATGTTTTCTCTCATTCCCCATTATCGTTTCCCTCCTTGCATTCGGGATAAAGCGTACAAAATGATTCCGTTGCTGACAATGGTGCGCACCACCTCAGACAGGTTGCCCTCCGGAATCAGGCTGTTGGCCACAGGCGTGGCAATAGCCAGCATACTTTGGAACATAAAGGTTCCCAGCACCACATTGAAGATGGATATCCGGCTTGGTGTGGCCCCTCCGATCAGCACCGCGGCAATGGCGGGAAATGCCATCATCAGGGGAGCGTTGTACAGCTGGTAAAAACCAAATCCCTGGGCATAGATGATAATCCCAATTCCGCCCAGCACTGTGGACAAAATGGTGGCCGTGGACCGCATGGAATCCACCCTCACGCCGTTGGACCTGGCAAACTTGGGGTTGGCGCCGGCCGCCTTCATCATCAGCCCCAGATGGCTCTTAGAAAAAAGCATAATCAGGAAACAGAACACACTGACCACCAGGATCAGCCCCACCGGAATCTCCACGCCAAACAGGCTGAATGCAAACAGGTTGTTCAGAGCCCGGTCATACCAGGCCTCCAGTGTGATGGTGGTGCGCAGGCCATCCCCAATGGGCCATACGATGGACGGGTTGTTAAAGGGCAGTACCAGCCACCCGATACACATTAGCGCCACCACTGAGAACCCTATATAGGTGGAGACCATCATCTCACTGCCTTTCACCCGGTTCACCAGCTGGCTGTAGGCCCAGCCTGCCAGAACGCTGAATGGGATGGAGATAGCCATGGCCATGAGGATTCCGCCCACCCCGGTCATGTTGTACTCCAGGCTGATCATCCCCGCCAGCAGTCCGCACTCAATCCCCAGCGGCAGGGCGAAATTCATACCCGTGCCGGCCATGATCCCCGGCACCATGGCCAGGGACAGCACCATATTGATGCCCACCCTGACCAGACACTGGGAAAATGTCAGCGGCACCGGGATTCCCAGCACAAACATCATGAGAATCAGAATACACAGAAATGCAAGTATAATCAGGCGCGGAAACCCGAAGGATTTAAGTCCGGTTCTAAATGCAGTCATTTCTCATTCCCTCCTTTTTCCCCTGACATCAAAAGGGCAAATTCCACGTTTGGCGCATCAGGCTTCAGAATCCCCTGGACCACCCCTGAGCCGATGATGGCGATCCGGTCACAGACTGTGCGCAGCTCATTTAATTCGCTGGAGGTCATCACAATGGTAATTCCCTGCTCCCTGTTGATCTTCACCAGGTAATTTAACAGAATCTGCTTGGCCCCTATGTCAATCCCCCTGGTTGGCTCCGACACAAACAGCAGCTCCGGCTTGGTGATCAAGGCTCTGGCCACACAGACCTTCTGCTGATTTCCGCCTGACAGCCGTCCCACCAGCTGCTTCCCGCCGGTACAGCGGATATCCAGCTCCCGGATCATCTGCTCCACCGCCTTATCCGCGCTCCTGCCGTCAAACAGTGAGAATATGCCGTATTTCTTCAGGAATCTGCGGTTTACCTTCATATCTGTATACACCATGTTGAGGGCAATGGACTCATCCAGCAGAAGCCCCACCCCCTTCCGGTCCTCGGACACAAATGCCATGCCCCGATTCAGGGCCTCACCCACCTTCTCCACAGCAAGGATTTCTCCGTTATACCGCACTGTGCCCTTGGTGGGATACATGCCGAAAATGCCGTTGGAAATGCTGGTTTTCCCATGTCCTGCCAGGCCTCCGATCCCCAGGATCTCCCCACGCCTCACCTTTAGGGACACATCCCTGCTGCGCTCGCCGGGCATATCCACCTTCAAATGCTCGGTCTCCAGTATAAAGTCATCCTCAAAATGACGGTTCACGTTGATCAGGCTGTCCGCCTCCAGCTTTCTGCCCACCATCATTTCCGCAATTTGATTTTTACTGGTATGTTCCGTCCGCTCATTAAACACCATCTGCCCGTCCCGCAGAATCACCACTGAGTCCGCCAGACTGACCACCTCGTCCAGACGGTGGCTGATGAAGATCACTGCGATCCCATCCTCAGCCACCTTCCTGATACATTGCAGAAAACGCTCCGCCTCACTCTCTGTAAGAACCGCGGTTGGTTCGTCCAGCACCAGAAGCTTTAGATTGCTCTTGTCAATCTCCCGGGCAATCTCCACGAACTGCATATGTCCCACCGGAAGCTTATCAACCGTCACCTCCGGATTGATTTCCATTCCCAGCCTGTTCAGGGCCCCCGCAGCCTCCTTCACAATCCTGGGATTATCCAACAGCTGGTAATTGCGGCCTGCAACCCGGCTGATTGCAGATGGAACCACATTTTCCCTGTTCAGTTTAATATTACGCGCCACCGTAAAACCCGGCAGCAGCATAAATTCCTGATGTACCATGCCAATCCCCAACGCCATGGCAGCCTCCGGAGACTGGATCTTCACATTCTTTCCTTCAAAAACAATCTCACCCTCATAACCGCCGGTTTCCTGAATCACATTCATTCCGAACAGAATATTCATCAGCGTGGATTTCCCTGCCCCATTTTCACCTGCCAGAGCCACGATCTGACCAGGAAAAATCTGGAAATCCACTCCGGACAGCACCGCATTTCCCGAGAAGCTTTTCTTAATATTTTTAAAATGGAGGAGCGCCTGTCTGGCCATATACAACCCTCTTTCTTTCCCCTATTGTAGATTCCTATGATAGCCCATTTCGCAGCCGGAGACTGCCTTCAATAGGAAGACAATCTCCGGACGCTCAGCTTAGATTTAATTAAAGTGTGACGAATTTGCCCAGAACCACAAAGAAATTATCATAGGTCTTACCACTCTCAATATCCATGTACTTCCGCACACTCACATCACCACCTGCGAAATCCCCAAATATTTTGGTAAACTGTTCCAGGTCAGCCTTGTCGGTAAATTGGCCGTTGCAGTAGCTGATGGCATACTCAACCGCACAGTTGATAAACATGGTGTGCATGGGAGCGCTCCATGCGCCCATGCGGCCGCTCATACCGCCTGCTGCCAGCTTATCGCTGATCTGCTGCTTCATAAAATCCACGTCCCCCCGCTTGTCCTCAGGCACTTCGATGCCAAGGGCGCCGGGGAATGCGTAGAATACGCTTGGATTGTCAGGCATGGGATAAATGGCCTTGGATTCAAATGCAGCCTTGCACATGGGTTCCTGCTGGCCTGCGTTAGTTCCGAAAAACGCCGTCTCATTACCATATTCTTCCACTTTTCTGGGCACATCCTCCAGAATAAACTGCTGGGTAGCCGCAATTCCAGCATCGCCCATGGGGTCAGGGGAGGTTCCGTCCACAAACTTCAGCCCCAGCTCCTCACATTTTGCCTTCATGTTGTCATGGCGGGCAATGTTTAAGGGCTGCGCCATATGGCGGGGGAAGGAATAATGTACCACAGTGGTTGCGCCCATCTCGGCTGCAGCCTCGGCCACTGCAGTTCCCATCTCAGCCACGTCAGGATGGAACACAAGATCAGCGGCAGCACAGATCACATCCGGTGACTCGCTGGGCACGCCTGCCAGGAGCAGGATGTCAGGGCGCTTCTCCCGCACTTTTTCCATGGCGGCCGCAGTGCCCTCCATGGCAGTATTACAGATGATAGCCTTTACATCCGGGTCCGCCGCAAGAGACAGGGCAATGGAGATCGTTGTCTCCTGCTCGCTGGCTGCTTTGTCCGGAAATGTCTGGTGAATAATCATGTCCCCATATTTTTCTCTCACAGACTCTGCCGCCCGATATTCCTCCTCCGCCTGGGAGACGGTTGACGTGAGGATGCCTATTTTAAAATTCATCCCAGCCCCGGCGCTGTTCCCTCCGGCCGCCTCCCCCGCGCCGCCTGCTGCATTTCCACCTGCATTTTCCGTTCCGTTTTCCGTTTTCTGAGCGGTCGCCGCAGTGTTGCCTGAAGAGCCGCAGCCCGCAAGGGACACGGCCAATGCCGCTGCCATCACCAGTGATAATACCTTTTTCATCTTTTTTCCTCCGTACGTTTAATTTTATGAAAACGGCTGTCTGTCTGCCGTTCCAATCTCAATAACTAAGCATCCCCTCTAAGGTCAGGCACAGCATCTCCCACTCCTGCTGTATAATGCTGACCATCACACTCTCATCAGGAGTGTGGGCGCCGATAATCCGGGTTCCAGTGCACACGATGTCAGCTTCAGGGAATTTCTGGAAAAATGTACCGCACTCGTTTCCCCCGTGAGATACCTCTACGGCCAGATCCCGGCCAAAACGTTCCCTGTATATGCGCTGGATCAGAGCACTTAAACGGCTGTCTGCCTGATACTCCCACTCAGGTGAGCTGGATTCAACCTGGAATTCTGCACCGCACAGCCGGGCCAGACGCCGGTTCTTGTCTATTGCATACTGCTTCTTGCTGTCCAGGCAGCTTCTATATAAGGTGCGGATTACAACACCGGAGCGGGCGCTGGTGACCACACCAATATTGCCGCTTGTCTCAGGTACGCCTGGCACCTCCACGTTCATTGCCATCACTCCGCAGTCAATGTTTAACAGCGTGTCCAAAAGCCGTTCTGCTCCCTCCTCTGTATACACTCCCCACGGCTCTGCGGTGTCCTCCATCAGAACCTGTACATCCGGATCACTGATTTTGAATTCCTTGCGGAATATGTTTTCCCAATCCATGATGCACTGCAGTAGCGTGTCCCGGCTGTCCGCGGGGAAGGCGATCTTGGCTTCCGCCTCCCGGCAGATGGCATTGGTCTGCAGACCGCCGTCAAAGCTTCCCAGCCTCACCCTGCAGGTGCACGCCAGCCCTGACAGCAGTCTGGCCAGCAAAACATTAGCATTCCCCCGTTCCTTTGTGATATCCAGCCCGCTGTGGCCGCCCTTCAAGCCCCGGATTTTCACGGTCCCGGACTCCCAGTTGCCGGGAACTGTCTCCCGCTCCAGCTCAAGGCTCATGCGGACTACCGCAGAACCGGCGCAGCCCACCACAATCCCCTCATCACTGCAGTCCAGATTGATGATCACCCTCCCCTGGAGCTGATCAAAGTCAAGGGCCTTGATACCGCTCATCCCGGCCTCTTCATCCGCAGTGAGCACCACTTCCAGGGCGGGATGAGAAAGTCCCTCTGCCTCCAATACGCACATGGCAAATGCCACGCCTGTGGCATCATCAGCCCCCAATGTAGTGCCGTCCCCATAGATCCGGTCCCCGTCCCGCAAAACAGTAATAGGATCTTTCTCAAAATCATGGACCTTGTCCCCATTCTTCTCACATACCATGTCCAGATGGGCCTGAAGAACAACAACAGGTGCCTTCTCATACCCTGGCGTAGCCGGTTTTCTGATAATCAGGTTATAGGCCTCATCCTGCAGTACCCAAAGCTCCCTATCTTTACAGAACCGGCAGATGTAATCGCTGATAGCCTTCTCATTCCCAGAGCCATGAGGAATCCGGCACAGCTGGTCAAATATCTCAAATACTCTGGCAGGCTCCAACCCTTTTAAACACTCATACATCGCACACTCTCCTTTTATGTAAAATCAATCAGCACCTTCAGCATTTCCCCCGCGTGCTCATCCAACTCCTGAAATGCCCTGGGGGCCTGGTCAAACTTGTATACGTTGGTGATGATCTTCTCCAAGGGAATCCTCCCAGCCTTCACCAGATCGATCAGCTCCAGGAAATCATGCTTCAGGGCATTCCTGGAGCCGAATACGTTCAGCTCCTTCTTCTGGATCATAGTAAAATTAAAATCCAGGTTCTCCTTGCCCACTCCGATGAGCACCATCCTGCCGCCGAATGCCACGGCATCGATGCAGTTCTGGAAGGTGGACGGCAGGCCCACTGCCTCAACGGTGACATCAAATCCATTGCCGCCGGTAATCTCCTGCACAGCCTTCTCATATGCCTCCGGGCTGTCCGCCAGGATGCAGCCGTCCACCCCGAAATCCCTGGTGTATTCCAGCTTAACCCCCGACACATCGGCAATGTAGACCTTCGCCCCCTTCTGCCCGGCTGCAAAGGCCGCCAGAATCCCAATGGTTCCTGCTCCTACGATCAGCACCTTGTCACCCGCGCCGATTCCTGCTCGTTTCACACCGTGGTAGCTGATGCACAGCGGTTCAATGATAGCCAGAACCCTGGGGTCCAGCCCCCTGCCGTCATAAATCCGCTCCACCGGCATGGTAATATACTCTGCAAATGCTCCCTCCCGCTGGACTCCCATGGTCTGGTTGCTCATACATGCATTTACCAGGCCGTGTCTACAGGAATAACATTCCCCGCAATTGAAATACGGGTTGCATACAACAATCATCCCAGGCTTTAACCCTTGGTCATTATCTCCAATCTCCACAATCTCCGCAGAGAATTCATGCCCCGGCGTTCTGGGGTAGGAAAAATAGGCGAATGTACCGCGGTAGGAACCTAAATCACTGCCGCATATGCCCCCATACATCAATTTTAAAAGTGCTTCACCGGGTTTAGGGGATGGACGGGATACCTCCCTCATCACCGCCCTGCCGGGACTCTCAATCAATACAGCTTTCATAATGCTTTCAGCTCCTTTGGCTAGAATTTCTTTCGTTGTATACATCACAATCTACACT
>URUZ01000174.1 GCA_900551225.1 uncultured Clostridium sp. | reverse complement strand
TCCATAGCCAGAGCGCTGGCGGGGAACCCATCCCTGATTCTGGCAGACGAACCTACCGGCGCTTTGGATTCCAAGACCAGCAGGGATGTGCTGGACTTTCTCAGGCAGCTCAATGATGAGGGCAATACCATCGTGATGATCACCCACGACAACACCATCGCCATGGAGGCCAGGCGGGTGGTGCGTATCGCAGACGGAAAAGTAATATTTGATGGAGACGTAAAAGACTATGCTGCAATCCTTTAAACTGGCAATCAAGAGTATATGGGGCAATAAGATGCGTTCCTTCCTGACCATGCTGGGCATCATCATCGGCGTTGCGGCTGTGATTATACTGGTGAGCCTGGTCAACGGATACATGGGAAGCGTGGTGGAGAATTTTGCCAGCATGGGTGTCAACCAGATCAATGTGAACGTGACCAACCTGGCCTCCCGGTCCCTGGATGTGGATCAGATGTACGAGTTTTATGAGGACAATACGGACCTGTTCGGGGAGCTGAGCCCCAATGTGACCCTGTCCACCACCATTAAGCACGGGGACGAATCCCTGACCACCACCAGTGTGGCCGGCAGAAGCGAACAGTATCTGGATATCAAGGACTACAAGATGGAGTATGGGCGCAACCTGTCCTACTCGGATATTGCCTCCCGCCAGAAGGTGTGCATCATCGGCTCCTATGTGGCCCAGGAACTGTACGGAGGCGCCCAGAAGGCCATAGGGGATACCCTGAAGATCGGCGGCTATGCATTTAAAATAGTGGGTGTTGTCCAGCAGGAGGAGGACGACATGGACAGCGGAGGCACAGACGACTTTGTGTGGATGCCCTACAGCGTGGCAGTGAAAATGTCCAGAAACGCCAACATCAGCAACTATACATTCACCTCCCTGGACACCACTAAGGCGGACCAGTGCAAGACCCGGATTGAAAATTATCTGTATGAGACCTTCAAGGACGACGATCTGTACCGCGTGACCGCCATGAGCGAGATGCTGGACTCCCTCAATGAGCAGATTGCCATGATGAGCGGAATGCTGGGAGGAATCGCAGGAATCTCCCTGCTGGTGGCAGGCGTGGGCGTTATGAATATTATGCTGGTGAGCGTGACGGAGCGGACCCGTGAGATCGGCATCCGCAAATCCCTGGGCGCCGACAAGGGCGTGATCATGCAGCAGTTTGTCATCGAGGCGGCAGTGACCAGCTCCCTGGGCGGCGTCATAGGGATTGTGATCGGCTGTGTCGCCACCACCCTGGTAGGCACCGCGGTGGGCATCAAGGCTACGCCCACGCCTGTGGCGGTGCTGATCTCCTTCAGCGTCTCCGTGGGCATCGGCCTGCTGTTTGGATACATGCCGGCCAGCAGGGCTGCGAACCTGAATCCCATTGATGCCCTGAGAAGTGATTGACAACCGCGCAGATGGCATGATATGATAACAGGGCTAAAATATAGTGTGGATTTTTCTGGAATAGACCGTTTTCGCCACACAATTACCGGGAGGTAATTGTGTGGCTTTTTGATTGTGCGCGGTGAAGCGCTCGCTAAGTGTGCGATTCACCGTTTTATAAAACCAGAATACGGGAAAATCCCATGAGGAGGAATGGAAATGAACGAAACATTTATGAAAGAGAAGCCGGTGTTCCCGCTCATCATGTCCATGGCGCTGCCCATGGTTCTCTCGATGCTTGTTAACTCCCTGTACAATATTGTGGACAGCTTCTTTGTGGCCCAGATCAGCGAGAATGCCATGACCGCCCTGTCCCTGGTGTTCCCGGTGCAGAATTTTATCAATGCGGTTGCCATTGGCTTTGGAGTGGGGATCAATGTGATCATCGCCTTTTATCTGGGCGCTGATGATGAGGTGAAAGCCAACACAGCGGCCACCCACGGGCTGGTGCTCTCCGCGGTGCACGGCGTTTTGATGGCAGCTGGCTGTATTGCCGTTATGCCCTCATTTCTCAGGATGTTTACCCCGGTGGAGGAGGTCATTGACCTGGGGGTCAGATATTCCAATATTGCGTTCGCATTTTCGCTGATTATTGGAATCAGCCTTTCCTTTGAGAAGATATTCCAGGCTGTGGGCAGAATGAAGGTGACCATGGCCAGCCTGCTGTGCGGGTGTATTGCCAACATCATTTTAGATCCCATCCTGATCTTTGGGCTGGGTCCGTTTCCGGCCCTGGGAATCGAGGGGGCGGCAATCGCCACCGGAGCTGGGCAGGTCCTTGGGCTGGCCATCTATCTGGTTATTTACATAGCCCGGCCCATCCGCGTGCGCCTTGGCCGCCGGTACCTTAAGGCCGACCGGGAGATGGATCTAAAGATCTATTCCATCGGGATACCGGCCACATTGAACCTTGCGCTGCCCTCCCTGCTGATTTCCTCCTTAAACGCCCTGCTGGCCGTATATTCCCAGAGCTATGTGGTGATCCTGGGCATATATTATAAGCTGCAGACCTTCCTGTACCTCCCTGCCAATGGAATCGTCCAGGGGATGCGCCCTGTGATTGGATACAACTTCGGGGCCGGGGAGCAAAATCGGGTGAAGAAAATCTATGGCGTAACCCTCTGCATGAACGGCATCATCATGGTTCTGGGAACCGTGGTCTGCCTTCTGGTTCCTGGACAGCTGATCAGCCTGTTCACAGACAGCCGGGAGACGATACTGGCGGGACAGACGGCGCTTCGCATCATCAGTGCGGGCTTTATTGTCTCAGCGGTGTCGGTGACATCCTCGGGCGCCCTGGAAGGCCTGGGTAAGGGAACCGCCTCCCTTGTGATTTCGCTGTCCCGGTATGTGGTGGTTATCATTCCGGCGGCATTTTTCCTGAGCCGGGTCTGGGGGCCTGTGGGAGTCTGGAATGCCTTCTGGATTGCTGAGTCGGCCACAGCGGTGGTTGCCTTCTTTGTATATCACAGATGCGTGCGGTTAAAATGAGAATCCTCTATAAGTGATGGAAAATTAAGAAATATTATGATACTATAAGCGTAAAATACTTAAGAGTAACCGGAAATGAGGATAATAATGAAAGTTGTAGACATGCACTGTGATACCATAGCGGGCCTTTACCATGACCATTTAAAAGGGGGAAATGCCTCTGTACGCCATAATCAGATGATGGTGGATCTGGAAAAAATGCAGGCAGGAGATTACTGCCTGCAGAATTTTGCCCTGTTTACCCATCTGGGAAATATTGAAGGGCCGCCATTTGAATATTGTATGAAGCTTCTGGATACCTTTTACAGTGAGCTGGAAGCCCATCAGGACCTCATCGGCATTGTGAGGAGCTGGGGGGATATTGAAGCCAACAGAAAGGCCGGCAGGATGTCCGCGCTGCTGACCATAGAGGAGGGCGGCGTCTGCCAGGGAGAGCTGGCCTTTCTGAGGAATTTCTACCGCCTGGGCGTGCGTATGATGACCCTTACCTGGAATTTCCCCAATGAACTGGCATTTCCCAACGGGAAAGAGACAATGGCCGACGGCAGTACACGGGCGGCGGCGGACCTGGTGGACGGCCTGACGGAAACGGGCATTGCCTTTGTCAGGGAGATGGAGCGTCTGGGCATGATAATTGACGTGGCCCATTTAAATGATGCGGGCATATGGGATGTATTCCGGCACACCAAGAGGCCGTTTGTGGCCAGCCATTCCAATGCCAGGGCGCTGGCATCCCACCCCAGGAACTTGACGGATGAGATGATCAAAGCCCTGTCCGACCGGGGCGGGGTCATGGGGATCAATTATTACGCCTGTTTTCTCCGGGACTTTGCAGAAGGGGAGGCCCAGGTCAGCCGGATTGCAGATATGGTGGAGCACATGAAGCACATCCGGAATGTGGGCGGAATCCAGTGCCTTGGCCTTGGCTCCGATTTTGACGGCATCGACGGGGAGCTGGAGCTGGGCACAGCGGCGGAGCTGCCCAGGCTGGCGGCGGAGATGGAACGGCAGGGCTTTACCACAGGGGAGATTGAGGCGGTATTTGGGGAAAATGTGCTGCGGGTATACCGCGAAGTGCTGAAATAGATAAATTTTACATGGATTTTACATAGACATGGGGCGGATTTTACTTGGGTTTGATATGCTGTTTACAGTAAGCTGAGAAAGGAATAAGCATAAGATGGAGCGTATCTATATCATAGAGGATGATGAGAATATCAGGAATCTGCTGAAAATTGCCCTGGAAGGTTTTGGCTATGAGGCGGAAAGCTTTGAGACGGCGGAGGAGGGGCTGGAGCGGATCAAGCAGGATTGCCCGGCACTGGCCATATTTGACTGGATGCTGACAGGGATGGACGGAGTTACCGCAATCCGGCAGATCCGGCAGACGGAGAACATCAAGGATATCCCCATTATGCTGCTCACCGCCAAGGAGAAGGAATTTGATAAGGTGGTGGGCCTGGACTGCGGGGCGGACGACTATATGGTGAAGCCCTTCGGCGTGCTGGAACTTTCGGCTAGGATACGCAGCCTGCTGCGCAGGGCCGGCAGGGAGTCAAAAGGGGACGTTCTGTCATGCTTTTGTATCAGCCTCAACCGGAAGACGAGGGAAGTGACCTGCGGCAAAACGCTGGTGGAGCTGACGTTAAAGGAGTATGAACTGCTGCTTCATCTGATGGAGAACCAGTCCCGGGTGGTCACTAGGGATGAACTGTTAAACCAGGTCTGGGGATACGAGTACGACGGCGAGACCAGGACCCTGGATATGCATATACGGACCCTTCGCCAGAAGCTGGGACAGGAGGGCGGTTCCTGTATCAAGACCGTCCGCGGCGTGGGCTACCGGATGGTAAAACCGGAGCAGTGAGGTGCATGTGATGCGCAAAACCATTCTTCAAAAATTCATACTGGTGCTGCTGGCCGCGCTGTTTCTCAACAGTGTGATCTTTTATATTGCCAGCAGCTACATGATCCTGGAACACTCCGGCCAGGACATGATGTATACTTTGGAGAGCATGGACAGCCTGTTTGACTACAATGAAAATCTGGAACAGCAGATGAGCCGCCTGGACCCGGTGATGGACAAGAATTTCAGCCGCCTGACCATGATCCGGGCGGACGGCACAGTGGCAGCGGACACAGAGGCGGACGCCGCCGGGCTGGACAACCACCTTGGACGGGAGGAGGTGGTCCGGGCAGTGGAGGAAGGCCGCGGGTATGCAAGGCGCTATTCCGACACCCTGAACCAGACCATGCTGTACGCTGCCATGAAATCCGCCAACTCCGATATGGTGCTGCGGCTGTCGGTCCCCTACTCCGGTATGCGGGAATACCTGCCAATGCTGTTTCCTGCGGCCATTATCAGCTTCTTAATGGCCCTGGGCTGCTCCTTTGTGGTGACCAAGCGTTTTGTCTCCTCGGTCACAAAGCCGCTGCGGGATATTTCCAGGGAGATGCTGAAGGTCAGAGGGGATTATAGGTCGCTGCATTTTGAGCCGTGCCGGTATCCGGAGATCAACGTAATATCCGAGACCACCATGAAAATGTCCCAGAATGTGAAGGACTATCTAAACCAGATCGAGAAGGAACGGCACATCCGCCAGGAGTTCTTCAGCAATGCATCCCATGAGTTAAAGACCCCCATCACCTCCATCCAGGGATATGCGGAGCTGCTGGAGAGCGGCATGATCCAGGATGAGGCCATGAAGCTGGATTTTGCCCGCAGGATTAAAAAAGAGGCCGTGAATATGACCGGCATGATCAATGATATCCTGATGATCTCCAGGCTTGAGACAAAGGAGGCGGAGGTGACCCTCACCGATGTCCGCATCAGCGTGCTGCTGGAGGAGATTGCAGAAGGCTTAAAGCCCCAGGCCGCGTCCTGCCAGGTATTTCTCCATCTGGACTGCCAGCCGCTGGTGATCCGGGCCAACGCCCAGCAGATGAAGGAGCTTCTGACCAACCTGATCAGCAATGCCATCAAGTACAACCGGCCGGGCGGCCAGGTGTGGGTGAATATCCGGGAAGCGGACAGCCAGCTGGTGATCCGGGTGAGAGACAATGGGGTGGGAATTCCCCAGGAATCCCTGGACCGCATCTTTGAGCGGTTCTACCGCGTGGACAAAGGCAGAAGCCGCAAGCAGGGAGGGACAGGATTGGGGCTGTCTATTGTGAAGCATATCGTCAATTTCTACCAGGGTTCTATTTCGGTTACCTCCAGGCTGGATCAGGGGAGTGAATTTGTGGTTTCTATACCTATGCCTCTTGGAGACCGCTAACCGATTTAAATGATGAACCGTCCCTGCTTCATGACCATTTCTACCTGGGATAAACAAGATACGTTCTCCAGCGGGCTGCCCTTTACAGCGATTATATCTGCATCCAGTCCTGCCATCAGGCAGCCGGTGCGATGCTCCATGCGGCAGACCCTGGCGGCAGCCGAGGTGACGCCCTTAAGAGCAGACACAGGATCGGCTCCCAGCTCCACGGCGTATTCCACCTCTTTGTAAAGGAAGCCATGGTACGCGTCTGTACCCAGTACGAAGGGGATTCCGGCCTCAAAAATCCGCTTTACATTCCCGCGCACACGTTCCCTGTTCAGCCGGACCTTTTCTGCATCTGCAGGGGACAGAAAGGCTTCCCGGCTTGGATCAAGGATAATGCCGGAGGTTAAATCCACCACGCAGTCAGAGGCAAGAAGCCATTCCACCTCCTGTTCCCCGGCCATATACATGTGCTCAATGACCTGTACGCCGCCGTCAATACAGTCTTTAAGCCCCTGCCCGCCGATGCAGTGGGCAGCAGTGGGAACCCCTGCTTTCGCGCCTTCCTCCACAGCCATCGCGATTTCCACCAGGCTCAAAAAGCTTGGAACAAAGGAGGAATCCGGCTCAGGCACACCAGGGGTGATGAACAGCTTCAGAAGATCGGCTCCCCGCCTTAGGTTCTCACGGCAGGTACGGCGGATTTCCTCCGGGCCGCAGTGAGAGGAACCGATATGTCCGGCTCCGTGAAGTCCCTTCATGCCGATGCCTGCCGCCAGCAGCCTGGGGCCTTCAGCCCGCCCTGAGTCAATCATTTTCTTCATGACAATGTCTATATAGTACCGGTCACCCAGGCATCTGGCTGTAGTGACGCCGGATGCCAGATCTCTTCTTAAGCCGTCAAGAGCCAGAATCGTCAGCTCGCATTCGCTGCTCTGGGACAACAGCTCCAGGTGATGTGGCAGAGCGGCGTCTATGCAGAGGTGGTTGTGGCATTCAATCAGGCCGGGCATAAGGGTTGCGCCGCCCAAATCTGTTTCCTGGCATACGTCAGGTTTTATCTTCTCATATTCCTGTCTGGGCAGAATCTGTTGGATGGTGGAGCCTTCTATAAGAACCGCCACATCCTCCATCTGGGTCAGAGAGCCGCCAATCAGCCCCCGTTTCGCCAATAGAGCTTTGTATTCCATAGATTAGTCCTCCCCGGCCGGTACATTTTTACGTTTTCTGATCCGGTCCTTTACAAAAGGGAACGTAAAGGAGAAAATGGTCAGCAGCAGCAGGATCACTGTCATGGGACGCTGGAATATCTCCAGGATTCTTCCTTCATACATCGTCGAGGTGATGGCCGCCGCTTTTTCAAGCATGGGTCCCAGAAGCAATGCAAGGGCAATGGGTGATGTGGGAAAGTCGTTGCGCAGCATAATATATCCAAGGACGCCGGCTCCGAACATTACAAATACGTCGAAAAGGTTTTTGTTGATTGAAAATGTTCCGATGACAGCCAGAATCACAATGGAGGTGGCCAGGATTGCTTTTGGAATCAGCAGTATCAGGCTGCCGCATTTGCAGAAGGCCAGACCTACAAAATATAAAAGCAGATTGATCAGTGCAAAGCCGATAATTAGTGTATACACAGTGTCGGCGTGCTGGGTAAAAAGGGTGGGGCCCGGCCTCACTCCGTGGATAATCATAGCGCCCAGGAAAAGGGCCGCAGGGGCGCTGCCGGGGATGCCCAGGGTAAGGAGGGGGATCAGGGAGCCTCCGGTTACGCCGTTGTTGCCTGCCTCTGCTGCGATGATTCCCTCGGCAGAGCCGTGCCCAAACGCTTCAGGAGCCTTGGACGCCTTGCGGGCCTCGTTATAGGAAAGAAAGGCTGCAATATCCGGTCCGGCGGCCGGAATGATGCCGATGACAACGCCTATGATGGTGGAACGGAAGGCATTTCCAATATTGTTGGTAATATCTTCCAGCTTAAGCTTCATGGAACCTACCCTGCCTGTTTCCGCCATTGTGCCCAGAGGGTCCTCCAGCATTTTAAATACCTCCGGCAGAGAGAAAAGACCGATCAGGACGACTACCACGTCAAGACCTCCGGTGAGTTCATGCATGCCATAGGTGAAGCGGGGGAAACCCATAACCGGGTCCTGCCCGAAGCAGGCAATCAGCAGGCTGACGACTGCTACCAGGCTGCCCTTAAACAGGTTGTCCTGAGACAGCATAACTACAACGGAAAGTCCGAATAAAGCTACGAATATCTGCTCCGGCGCGCCAACCAGCATGGCGATTTTTGCCAAAAGAGGGGCGCACAGAAGCAGGGCGATGCTGGAAAAGAATCCGCCGAAGGCGCTGGCTAAGGTTACCAGATTCAATGCCCTTCCAGCTTCCCCCTTTTTAACAAGGGCTTTGCCCTCCAGCGCTGTGGGGGCGGAGGCCGGCGTGCCCGGGATGCCTATTAAAACTGCGGGTATCGAGCCGCCGTAAACACCGCCGCAATACAGGGCGCTGAGCAGAAGGAGAGCTGCGCCGGGATTCATGCCATATGTAAAGGGTACAAATACAGCCACGGCCATGGTAGCCGAAAATCCAGGCAGGGCGCCGAAGAGCACCCCGATCAAGAGTCCGCTTATGCAGAAGAACAGATTGGCGGGCTGTAATACACTTGAAAGCCCGAAGAGTACGTTTTCCATAAAATCCCCCTTTTAATTAAAGTGTCAGTGAAAACAGGCTTCCCCTCGGAAGGATGACCGACAGGAAACGTGTGAACAGAAAATACAGGGCCAGGGTTAAAACAGCCGAAAGCACCAAGATCACAGCTTTGTTTTTTAGCTTCAGCCAGACAAGGGACACCACAGAGAAGAGAAAGGTGTCGATGATATAACCGATTTTATCCAAAAGCAGGAGATACACCAGAATCAGGGCAGCGTATGGAAGAATGATGTTAATCTGCTCCCTCAGCCGGTTTTCCGCCACCGGGGAAGCCTTCCACCGGACCAGGCTTTTGACGGTTAAAATGGCCGCCATGATATAGCTTAGGATCATGAGGATGGCGGGGTACGTTTTTGAACCTTTTGGTATGGCGGGCAGCTGAAGAGTAAGGGTAACTAGAAATAAAAGCAGCGCCATACCGATGATCAAATCCGGCAGGCATTTTTTAATACCTTTCATTGCAATTCCTCCTCGCTATTTCTCAAAATCAGCACTTTCAATCATCTCTCTTACATTCCTATGATTTTCCTCATAATAGATCTTAAACTCCCCGGCCCCCTTAAAGCTTATGCTGACGCCGGCTTCCTGGGCTTTCTGTAAGAATTCCTCATTTTCACATACCCTCCCCACTGCATCTGCCAGAGCTTCTGCTATTTCGTCCGGAGTGCCGGCAGGAGCCACAAAGCCTCTCCACATAACGGATTCAAAGCTTTCTAAGGAATCAATGCCCGATTCCGACAGGGTGGGAACACCGGGGGCCATAGGGCTGCGCTCAGTGCTGGTAACAGCGATGGGCACCACATTGCCGGCCTCAATCTGTGCCAGGGCTTCGCTGATAAACGGCGTTGCCACTGCGCAGTCGCCGCCGGCCACGTTGTTGACTGCGGTAGCGCCTCCGTCAAACACAAGGCGTTTATAGCTGGTGCCTGTGGCTTTTTCAAATTCCATTTTCAGGAAATCCCAATGGGTCCAGGCTCCGCCAATTCCCCACAGGGCAGAGCCGTCCGTCCCTGCCTCCAGAAGGCTCCGGATGTCTGTGATACCGGATTTTTGGCTGGCTATGAGGATATGGGGGTCTGCCGCAAACTGACAGATTGGGGTAAAGGAATCCTTGTTGTAGCCTACGCCCTCATATAACAGATCGCCGTTGGAATCGGTGGAGGAGAAGTAAGCGATGGTGTAGCCGTCGGGATTTGCATTGGCCAGCTGGGTTAAGCCGATGCTTCCGCCTCCGCCTGATACATTATTGATGATAAAGGTCTGCCCCAGCTCCTTCTCCAAATAAGAGCACAGAAGGCGGGTTGCCACATCTGCGCCGCCTCCGGCTCCGAAGGGTACAATTACTTCTACTGTCTTTGATGGGTATGCTTCCGCTGCGCCTGCTGCCTCCGGCAGCGGAGCCGCCGCCGGTTTGCCGCCGCTGCACGCGGTTAAGCTTCCTGCCATAATCAGTACTGTAAAGAGTGCTAAGGTTCTTTTTTTCATAATTTCCCGATCCTTTCTAAAATGAGTTGATAGTTGATGTTCATTATATACAGCAAACTATGTGCCAAATTGAAAGGATAACAGGACGTTTGGGAATTGTGTTTCATAAACGCCATGGCGGAAAGGGGATGTGGCTGTGAAAATTGTGCAATATGTTTAATATATATATCAATTGACA
>URUZ01000173.1 GCA_900551225.1 uncultured Clostridium sp. | reverse complement strand
AAAATAAATATATAATACAACCAATATAAAAAATAGTTTATAAAAAATATATAAAAATATAGAAAAATATGTTAAGAAATTGTAAAAATATACTTGACATTTTCAGCTTGCCATTCTAAAATCTACATATGATGTTTAGCCCCTAAACATAGATATGGTCAATGGTGCTGGCATCTTATTTTTAACTTTTTTCGGCTCGGATCTGAGCTGGGGGAAGAAATAACACATAGGAGGTCTGTATGGGAAACAAAAGTAAAAAAAAGACATTTGTGTTAAGGTGCCTGGACGGAATTGAGATTGTGGGCAACAGATTGCCGCCGCCAATGATGATTTTCCTATTTTTGGCCGTAGTAATCATTATAATCTCCGGAATCGGTACCATGCTTGGCTGGAGTGCCACAGGCGAAGTGTATAACACCAGCTCAAATCAGATCGAGGAGACCACCATCAATGTGGTTAACCTGTTCAGCGTAAGCGGCGTGCGTTACATGCTCAGCAACGTGATCAATAATTTTATGGGATATAAATCCCTTGGTATGATGCTTACCATCATGTTTGGTATCGGTATCGCGGAGTATTCCGGCTGGCTTAACGGACTGATCCGCAAGGCGGTGCAGATTACGCCTTATAAGCTGGTTACACCCATGGTTGTATTTATCGGAGCTATGAGCAACCTGGCTGAGAACGCAGGGTATGTGCTGTTTGTGCCTCTGGCAGCTATGATATTCAAGGCTTGTAAGAAGCACCCGCTGGCTGGTATTGCGGCCGGTTTCGCGGGCGTGTCGGGAGGCTTTGCCGCCAACCTGATGATCAGCTCCGGGGATGCGGTGCTCAGCGGTTTCTCCGACATGGCTGCTAAAATTATGGACCCCAATTATAATGTGGTGGCATCCTGTAACTATTTCTTTATGGCCGCGTCCGTGTTCCTGATTGTAATCATGGGCACATTTGTGACAGAGAAGATCATTATCCCCAGGCTGGGCGAGTATAAGGAGAATGGAGACGGCACTCTGGTTGAGGAGAGCGCTGAGATGAGCGCCAATGACGAAAAGGCCCTGAAGATTGCCAACTTTGTGTTCCTGGGCATCATCCTGTTTGTTGCGGTATCCTGTATTCCACAGAATTCCTGGCTGAGAAACCCTGAGACAGGAAGCCTGATCGACGGCTCCCTGCTGCTGGATGCCATTGTTCCGCTGTTTACCATCCTGTTCTTTGTACCCGGCCTTGTATATGGTAAAATCGCAGGCAAGTTCAAGAACAGCAGAGATCTGTTCGAAGGATTCAGCAACTCCATGCGCACCCTGTCGGGATTTATCTGCGTGGCATTTGCTGCATCACAGTTCATCAACTACTTTAACCACACCAATCTGGGCAGAATTCTCTCCATCAACGGGGCTAATATCCTTCAGGAGCTGAATGTGGGACCCATCCCGCTGATGGTGGTATTCATCATGGTGTCCGGATTCATGAACCTGTTTATGACGTCCGCGTCCGCTAAATACGCTATTTTTGCCCCTGTATTTGTGCCTATGTTCATGACCCTGGGGATCTCCCCTGAGCTGACCCAGGTTGCCTACAGGATCGGCGACAGCTGCACCAACATCATTGCGCCGGTACTGTCCTCCCTGCCCATTATCCTTCAGGCCATGAAGCGATATGACAAGGACAGCGGATTCGGAACCCTGGTCTCCTGTATGCTGCCCTACAGCATTATCTTTATGATCAGCTGGTCCATTATGCTGGTGATCTGGATGCTGCTGAAGCTGCCGCTGGGACCTGGCGCATACATTTACATGTAAATTATAATGCGGGGAGGCGCTATGGATAAGGAATTTTGCCGGAAAGTAAGTGGGTGGATCGACGCCCATGAGGCGGAGATATTTGCTGATGTGAAACGGCTGCTGTCCATCCCCAGCGTGGCTGAGCTGGACAGCAGTGTGAAGCCCTATGGGCAGAGCTGCAGGGATGTGATGGAAGAGTACATCCGGATTGCCGGGGAGCACGGCTATCGCTGCTGCAGTTACGGCGACAGGGTGGTCCGCGCGGATACCCCTGAGGGGGAGGGCCGGCCGGACATCGGAATCTGGAATCATCTGGATGTGGTGCCCGCAGGGCATGACTGGTTATACCCGTCCTATGACCTGACCATAAAGGACGGATATCTGATCGGCCGCGGCATCAAGGATAACAAGGGACCGGCAGTGGCCGCCATATACAGTCTCCAGTGCCTGCGGGAGCTGGGCGTGGAGATGAAGCACAGGATCAGCCTGTATGCAGGGCTGGAGGAAGAAAAGGAGATGTCGGATATCCACTGGCTGAAGGATCACCAGGTGGAGCTGCCGGCCATGAATGTGGTGCTGGACAGCCGGTATCCGGTGTGTTTCGGGGAGAAGGGGATCTTAAGCATCACCATCGCAGGCTGCGGGAAGCTGTCCGCGGATATTCTGGAGCTGAGCGGAGGGGAGAGCGCCAACTCAGTGGCTGGCCGGGCGCGGATGGGGCTGAAGATGGATGCAGCCCCGGAGCTGCCACAGGGGCTGCCGGACTGGATCAGCATATCCTGGGCTGAGGGCAGGCTGTCGATTGAGACAAAGGGACTGTCCAAGCACGCGGCCCATCCCGAGGGCAGTGAGAACGCCATACACAGGCTTTTTGCAGCGGTCTGCGGAGCCGATGAAGCCTGCCGGGCAGTGCATGAGCTGGCTGCGGGCGTGCTAGACAGAGAGACTATGGAAATGTTCGGCCGGTATGAGCTGCTGTCCCGGGGAATCTACGGGGAAGGGCTGGAGATTGCGGTGGAGGATGAGATCAGCGGTAAGCTGACGGCAGTGGCCTCACTGGTCAGCCTTAAGGATCAGGTGTGCAGTATGACCTGGAATATCCGTTATCCCATCAGCCTGAAGGAGGACAGCGGGCTGACGGCGAAGATCAAAGCCACAGCGGAAAAATATGCAATGGCGGTCACGGAAGCTTCCGGCAAAGCGCCTGGATACCTGCCCAAGGAGCATCCCCTGATTGAGAACCTGATGGGAACATTTAACGAATTTTTAGGGCGTTCGGAGGAACCCTTTACCATGGCTGGGGGCACCTATGCAAGGCTGCTGCCGGGGGGATTTGTCTACGGCTTTCGGATCGTGCCTGAGCCTGAGCTGCCCCAGGAGCTGATTCCTGCGGGTCATGGCGGCTCCCACTCTGCCAATGAGGCGGTGAGCGTGGAACTTTACAAACAGCAGCTGGCCCTTCTGATCGTCTCTCTGGCCGAGAGCCAGAAGGTGAAGCTGTCATAGAGAAGGACAAGGTGAATCTGTCTATGAATAATGCGCGTACTGAACGGGTGATAAAACAGCTGGAAGAAAAGGGCGTGGCCCAGATGCTGGTCACAGATCCCAGCTCCATCTTTTACCTGACCGGGAAGATGATCGTCCCCGGTTCCCGTCTGCTGGCCCTGTACATCAGCGGCAAGGGGAATCACAGGCTTTTTGTAAACAGGCTGTTCCCTATCAGGGAAGATCTGGGTATTGATATCTGCTGGTTCTCAGACACGGACAATATTATGGAAATGATGGCGTCCTGCACAGACCATACCCAGCCCCTGGGTGTGGACCGGAAAATGACGGCCGAGCATCTGCTGGCCCTTCAGGCTTTGGGAGCAGGTTCTGCCTATGTGAACACCTCCGCCTGCGTGGATAAGGTCCGCGGCCGTAAGGACGGGGAGGAGCAGCTGAAGATGATCGCTGCCTCCCAGATCAATGACCTGGCCATGGCGGAATTCAAGAAACTGATCCGTCCCGGCGTCACCGAGGACCAGGTGGCCAAGCAGATTGAGGACATATATAAGTCCCTGGGGGCTGACGGCAATTCCTTTGTGCCCCATGTGGCCTTTGGAGCCAATGCATCCTATCCTCATCACAAGTCTGACGGCACTGTGTTAAAGGAAGGGGACTGCGTGCTCTTTGACGTGGGCTGCAAAAAGGATCAGTATTGCTCAGACATGACCAGAACATTTTTCTACAAATATGTCAGTGATGAGGACCGGGCGGTCTATGACCTGGTGCTGAGAGCCAACCTGGCGGGAGAAGGGGCCATCCGTCCCGGCGCGCGCTTCTGCGACATTGACCGGGCGGCCAGAAGTGTGATCGAGGAAGGAGGGCACGGGCCGGAGTTCCTTCACAGGCTGGGCCACTCCATTGGAATCGATGTCCATGAGCCTGGAGATGCCAACACCATCAATACCGATGAGGTCATGCCTGGGAACGTGTTCTCCTGTGAGCCCGGCGTGTACGTGGCTGGGAAGATGGGCGTGCGGATTGAAGATCTATGCATGGTGACTGAGGATGGGGTGAAGATTCTGAACCATTATCCCAAGGAGCTGGAGATTATCGGATAGGGGAAGGCGTGTCAGCTGCGTTCTGGCAGTTCGCCTGGAAAGGGCGGGCGCACGTGGGGCAGCATTTTCACGTCACAGGCAGAAAACTTCTGATAGTTTTCCCTGCCCTCGGCCAGGGTCATGTGGTTAGCCCCGCTGTATGTATTGGGATCTGTTCCGAACACGTCGTTTTCCCAGTAACAGACGGGGCATATATCCCATGCAATATCTTCTTTTGTTCCGATCAAGGTATAGCAGCCGCAGCACTTGCATTGATGGCGTTGTTTCATGAATGACTCCTCTATTGTATACATTTAACAGAAAGTATTTTTTTGATGTCTTTAAAATGTTCCCTGCATGTGACGCGGTATTGAATCCAGCCGCCGTCGCCGCAGGGATATTTATTGTCAATATAGGACTGCGTATAGTCCAGCAGCTGTCCGCGCAGCAGTTCATACTGCTTGTCCGAGAGCCGGACCATGACTGTAAAGGCATTGTCCTCGGCAAAGATGTTGCACATCAGCTTTTGTTTCTTCCTGTGGGCGATTCCCCAGCCGTACTTGCTTCCGTAGGGGAATGTGAGCTGCTGTACTGTACCGCAGGAGTCTGACATCCAATCATTGAGCAATGTAAATAATTCTGCATTTTCACCGCAGTATGCAGTCATTTCAGCGACTGTGGGTGTTGTCTGTTTATCAAGCATTCGTTCGTACATCGGATTCTCCTTTGAAGGGGGATAAAAGGGTTATGCTGCATTACAGTATAATGCATAAACAGAAAAGTTGCCAGCCCAATATTACCCTTCCCATCTCTTAAACCCTTCCCAGGAAATGTCAAATTGATCCAGGATTTTCCCCACAATGTGGGTTGTGGCATCCTGAAGGCTCTCCGGGTGGTTGTAGAAGCTGAGCACCGGAGGGAGGATGACCGCGCCCATCTGGGACAGCTCGTACATTAGCTCCCTCCAACATCAACGTCGCCATTTCCGCCATGGGCGAACACACATCACGGTTTCTTAATCGTAATACTTAGGCCCGTATCTGTTAAATATTGAATATAATGTTTTTCCCCTAGGCATTGTGCAGGGCGCCAATTGTAAAAAACTATAGCATGTTGCTATAGTCAGAATATAAAAATGGTATTGGATTATATTGGGCAATTTCACTATAATAGAATAAAAATAGGAATAAATAAAGTCAAAAACACAAAATTGTAACTCATGTGCCAGGAAGCCAGTGGAGAAGTCCGGCCCAACTCAAATGAATCACACGTAAACACCAAGTATAAGGAGGGAATTCTATGTTGAAAAAGTTATCGTTTGCCCTTGCTGTCGGATTCTGTGTATTCCACTGCTGGACAGCCATGTTTGGAGCAGCTTCCGGGATCGGGCAGAAGGCCATCCACCTGGGGCTTGTTCTGACCATTTTTTTTCTGGACTATCTGGCCCAGGATGGGAGGAAGTGGTATCTGCGGGCGGTGGATGGATTCTTTGTGCTGGCTTCCGTGGGCAGCCTGGCTTACATCATGTCCATCGACAGCACCATTGATCTGAGAAGCGGTCTGATCTACACCTACGACATCATTTTCGGCCTACTGCTGATGGTAACGCTGATAGAGGCCACCAGGCGGGCGGTGGGAGTATCCCTGGCCATTGTGGTGCTGTGCTTCGTCGCATACGCGTTCCTGGGCCCCCATATGCCTGGCTTCCTGGCCCACGCCGGGATGGATATCCCCCGTCTCACCAGCATTGTATATCTGGGCACGGACGGGATCTACGGCACTGCTATTTACGCCTCGGCCAGCTATATTGTGCTATTTGTGATTCTGGGGGCTGTGTTCAATGAGACAGGGGTGGGGGACTACTTTACAAAGCTGGCCTCCCGGGCCTTTGGGAAGTTCAGGGGCGGACCGGCCAAGATCGCGGTGGTGGCCAGCGGGCTCTTCGGCTCCATCAGCGGAAGCGCTATCGCAAATGTGATCGGCACAGGGACATTTACCATTCCTATGATGAAGAAATGCGGATTTGAGGACGACTACGCCGCAGCGGTAGAAGCCTCGGCCTCCACGGGCGGACAGATTATGCCGCCGGTGATGGGCGCTACCGCCTTCCTCATTGCCGAGTATCTGGGAATCCCATATTTTGACCTGGTGAAGGCAGCTCTGATTCCGGCGGTGCTGTTCTACGTGGCCATTCTCATGACCGTGGACCTCTACGCCAGGAAGCATAATATCAAGGGCGTGCCCGAGAATGAGCTGCCCACCTGGAATGAGCTGGCCTTAAATGTATACCTCATAGTCCCCCTGATTTACCTGGTGGTCTCCATGAGTGTGTTTAAGATGACTGTCACCAAGTCGGGAATCACCTCCATACTGGTCACCATTGTCTGTACCCTGTTCTCAGCCAGGAACCGCATCAGCCCGGATAAGCTGAAAAAGATTGTGAAGGCCTCCATTAACGGAGCCAAGCCGGTGGCTGTGGCCTGCGGAGTGGTGGGCATCATCATCGGTATTGTCATGGGCTCGGGGCTGGGATTTCGGATGTCCTCGGTGCTGGTGCAGGTGTCGGGCGGACATCAGGGGATTCTGCTGGTGCTGACCATGGTTGTCTCCCTGATTCTGGGAATGGGCGTGCCCACCACGGCCGCTTACCTGATGCTGGCCCTGCTGGTGGTTCCTGCCTTAAAGTCCATGGACGTGCTGCCGTTGGCTGCCCATCTGTTTATATTTTACTTTGGGATCATTTCCAATGTGACGCCGCCGGTGGCCCTGGCAGCCTACGCTGCGGCGGGGGTGGCCCGCAGCAACCCCACCAGAACGGGCGTATTCGCCTTCAAGCTGTCCCTCTCAGGCTTTATCCTGCCCTTTATGTTCGTCTATAACCCGGTGCTGCTGATGCAGGGAAATGCCCTGGAGATCCTTCAGTCCGTGGTGACGGCTGTGCTGGGCATCTACAGCCTGTCGGCGGCGCTGGAAAAGTTTATATTCAAATGGAGTATTGGCAATGCAGAGCGGATTGTACTGTTTGCCTCGGCCCTTCTGCTGATTGTGCCTGGGACAGTGACTGACCTCATCGGCTTCGCGGTGCTGCTGGGAATATTCTTTATTAAAGCAACTGTTGATAAAAACAAAACAATACAAAACATTTCATAGGAAAAGGAGAAGGACAATGAAGAAAAGAAGCATGACGCGTTTGGCGGGGATGGCATTGGCTGGTTTTCTGGTGATTGGGGCGGCAGGCTGTTCCAACCGGCCGGTGGGGGCAGGAACAAGTGCGGCGGCAAGCGCTGGTACCGGCGCGGGATCAGGTACAGACTCAGCAGGCGGGGCCGACGCCGGCAAGGCGGCATCTGGGGGTAAGGTGACCATCCGCATCGGCGGCGGTCCCAGCTCCAGCGCCAACTATACAACATTTGCGGGTATTGGGAATCTCATTACACAGGACCATCCCAATTATCTGATCAATACCGAGATTTCCACCGGCTCCCAGGAAAATATCCGCATGATACAGAACGGCACGGTCCAGTTCGGTGTGGCAATGACAGATGTGGAGGAAGCGGCGGCCAAGGGAGAGCGGGAGTTTGAGGGGAATCCTGTGGAGATCTGCCATGTGATGGGCGGATACACCACCATGCTGCACATGTTCGTGGCCAAGGACTCGGATATACAGTCCATCGCGGATTTAAAGGGGCACAAGCTGGCGGTCAGCAAGGGGGCCATGGCCCAGTATTACATGCCCATCCTGCTGGAAGCCTATGGCCTGACAAAGGAGGATGTGACCATCACAGAGACAGCGCTCCAGGACATCTGCGATGCGGTAAATGACGGAAATGCCGACTTCGGCGTACATATCACGCCATATACCAGCTCACCGGTGGCTGACCTGGCCGCAACCAAGGGAATCAGGCTGCTGTCCATTGACCAGGAACACATTGACAGGATTTCCAGTAAGCATCCATTTTTTTACAAAAGCGTGATTCCAGGGGGGACCTATTCCGGCGTGGACGAGGACACCGTGGTGCTGGGTACCAGAAATAATCTGGTGTGCGCCAAAAATGTGGATGAGGAGGTGGTCTACAATGTGGTGAAATCCATCATTGAGCACCAGGACGACCTGGCAGACGTGCACCCGCAGGCCAACCAATTTAATAAGGACAATGCAGTGGACGGGGCGCTGATTGAGATCCATCCGGGGGCGGCCAGATATTATAAGGAAATCGGTATTATGGAATAATTGTAAATAAGGATGATAAGGGAGATTAATATGCAGACAATATTTGGACACGATGTGGAGAGAGGGGAGCGGAGCTGTTTCACCGTCCCTGTGGGGGAGCTGGCCCACAGGGCAATGGTGCAGATTCCTGTAATTGTGGTCTCAGGCAAGAAGAAGGGGCCTGTCCTCTGGGTCAACGGGACGGTTCACGGGGATGAATTGAACGGCTCCTATGCCGCATGGGAGCTGTCGGGGGAGATTGACAGGGAGGAGCTGGCGGGAACACTGGTGGTGACCCCTGTGTGCAACCCCATTGCCTTTGAGTGCAGGGATAAGGTATCGGACATTGACAAGATGGACATGGACACTGCATTTCCGGGGGACCCGGAGGGGCTGCTGACCCAGAGAATCGCGGATCTGATCTACAGGGAGATAAAGGAACACGCGGACGCCCTGATCAGCTTCCATACCATGGGCACATCCCATCTTGCGGACCCATACTCTGTCCGGAAGCTTGTCCCAGGTGTAGCAGACAAGGTGAACCAGGTGTCAGAGGGCATGCAGCGGGCCTTCGGCGTGGTGACAAACTGCCTGGTAGACTTAAGGTCTGATGTCAACGAGCTGCCGGGCGTCACAAGCGGCGCCCTGGACATCACCTGCATGAAGGACGGAATTCCCGCATTTATGGGGGAGATGGGTCAGGGAGGCAAGTTGGAGGAACAATACGTCCAGGCGGCTAAGCGGGGAATTGTGAATGTGATGATCTATCTGAACATGGTAAAGGGGAGGGCAGTGGGACCTGAGCGCAGGGTGCTCATCACAAAACGGCGTTTCTTAAGGAGCAGACGGGGCGGCATGGTGAGTATGAACGTTAAATCAGGCCAGGTTGTGAAGGCTGGGGAGAGCCTGCTGAACCTTCATTATTATGGGGATGAGATCGAACCCTATCCCACAGAAACCGACTGCTATATTATCGGAACCAGGGAAAACCCTGTGGTCAGCGCAGGGGACCGGGTGGCGTTTGTGGGGACCGAGTGGGCGGAATGGTGATTGTCTTATAGGCTGGCGCCTGTATCCTGGTGGATATTTTTCACCAGGTTGATAAACTCCACCGCGGTGCTGGAGAAAACGGTGCCGTCCCGGTAGGCGATGGCCAGGTTCCAGGTGGTCACAGGATCTCCGAAGGAGAAGAAGCAGGGCGGCACCTTGACGCTGGGGATCTTCAGCATGGTCTCCGGGATAATGGTGCAGCCCAGCCCCACCTCGGCCATGCGGAAGGCCGATTCGATGCTTTTGACCTTCAGCACCGTTGATGGAACCACATGGTTCCGGCCAAAAATCTCCCGGGTTTTGATGGCAATAGATTGCTCGCCGTTGAGCCCGATAAAGGGCTGGTTGTGAAGCAGGCGGATATCCAGCCATGGATATTTTAACCCTGGCTTCACCACCCCTTTGAGGGCCAGAGCCTGGGGGGCGGGCACGGCGATGAGCAGCTCCTCCTCAAAAAAGGGGATATAATTCAGCCGGGATAGGTTTCTCTGGTTGATGATAGCCAGGTCAATCTCCCCATTTAACAGCATATATTCCAGCCCCTTTGTGGTGTGATTCTCATAGAGCTGCAGATCCACATTGGGGTATTTGGTGATGAATGCCTTCAGGATGGCGGGCATATTGTAGGACATGCGCAGCACCGCACAGCCCACCCGCAGGCGGCCTGACAGTTCCTCATTGATGCCCGACAGGTCATGTTCCAGATCTGTGTACAGGGCTGTGATCTTCTTGGCCGTCTCCACATACTTTTCCCCCGCATGGGTCAGGATCAGCCGGTTGTTGATGCGCTGGAACAACTGCACCCCCAGCCGGTTCTCCAGATCCTTGATATACCGGCTTAAGGATGGCTGTGAGATGAACAGCGCCTCCGCGGCCTTGGAGACATTGCCTTTTTCGGCAACTGCGATTACATAGGATAGTTCTTTCAGCATATGGTACCTCAGACTTCTGAAAATGTTGGTTGTTTATTTGTACAATAAGGGATGGGGGGTGGGGTGTCAATAGGGG
>URUZ01000172.1 GCA_900551225.1 uncultured Clostridium sp. | reverse complement strand
CTAGAATTACTTTGCGCCGGAACCCGTCCCCGACCCTTCCCGCCCGCAGCCCCTGGCTCTCACGGACGGATGAATCTAACTCCGCCCGCGTACCCTTCCACGCCTAACTCCCCATTGCCATACAGTAAATCTCCGCCATCTCCCTCTTATCCAGCACCTTAATCCCAGGAAGTGTCCTCTTTCCGTAATTGGTGCATTTCTCAGCCAACTCATCGATGCGCTCCGGTTCCACGCCCAGATCCCTGATATTCACCGGCATATCCAGACGTTTAAAATAATCCTCCGTGGCCTGGATTCCTGCCAAAGCTGTGTTCATTGGATTGTCGAAGTCCATCTCAATATTCCAGACACGCACCGCGTACTGGGCGAAACGCTCCACATAGCCGCTGCACACGTATCTGGCCCAGGACGGCCACAGGGCCGACAGGCCCGCTCCGTGAGATATCTCAGGATACATGCCGGACAGCTCGTGCTCCAGCTGGTGCACCTGCATCATGAAGTCCCTGCCTGCGCTGGTCAGGTCGTTGTGGGACAGGCTGCCCGCCCACATCAGGGTAGCCCTGGCCTCATAATTATCCGGCTCCTTGTCCGCCACCAGGCCGGCCTCTGCCACGGACTTGATCAGGCTCTCAGCGATACGGTCCGTCAAAGGCGTGTCCTTGGTTAGGCTGAAGTAGCGCTCCAGAGTGTGCATCATGATGTCCACTGTGCCGCAGCCTGTCTGGAATTTGCTCACCGTGTAGGTCAGCTCGGGATTGCAGATGGCGAACAGCGGCCTGTGGTTTACATGGTTGAAGCCGCGTTTTAAGCCGCCCTCCTCATTGGTGATCACACAGGAGGCGCTCATCTCGCTGCCGGAAGCGGACAGGGTCAGGATGGTTCCCACAGGAAGGGAGCCCTGGGACTCAGCTTCCCTTGTGAAGAATTTCCACACATCCACGCCTGGATTCCCCGCTCCGTCGGCAATGCATTTGGCGGAATCAATGACGCTGCCGCCGCCCACGGCCAGCACAAAGTCCACATGCTCATCCAGGCACAATTGAATGCCCTGCCTGGCCATGGAAAGGGTGGGGTTGGCCTGGACGCCGCCCAGCAGCACAAAGCCTATGCCCTCTGCCTCCAGTGCCGATGTCACTGCATCTAAAAGCCCGGTCTTGCGTGCGCTGGCTCCGCCAAAGTGCACCAGCACTTTTTTAAAGCCGTATTCTTTGACCAGCTTTCCCACCTGTAAATGGGTATCTTTTCCAAATATCATGCGTGTGGGCGTGTAAAATTCAAAATTGTTCATGTGTGTTCCCCTCCTATTTTAAATGTTTTCTAATGACATTACCTTGACATTGCCTCCCCTGCATTTTGGGAAGTGTTGGGTATATCATAGCATTTTCCCTGAAGTTTCACAAGATACACCGGGCAGTTACCGGCATATTTCCCGCTTTGGGGGCATAGATTTACATAAACGGGCAGTGCATGGCCGCCCGGGTTTTTAGCTGGCAAGGAGGTAATCTTAAGATGCGGTGGAATGGACACAGAAAATTATTCCGGACAGGGTTTCCGGTTAAAAGTAAAACCATTATATATCTGGAAGCGCTGGTGCTGAGCCTGTTGTGCCTGTCCCTGTTCCTGTTCCGCACAGACCCGGGACAGACCGTGGTGGCAAAGGCCCAGAAGGCTGCCTACAACCTTGGCTTCCGGGATCTGGTGCCCGGCAAGCCCGATACCGCCAGCCCTTCCCAGACGGAGAAATCCTATATCAAATGGGTGGATTTCACAGTTACCTGCGACGCCATGAACCAGGCCTTCCGATACGATGTGGATACCTACCAGAAGCCGGTGCACTTAAACTGGGTGGAACTGCTGTCCTACCTGGGCGCCAAATACGGCGGCGACTTCTCCCGATACAAGCCCTCGGATATGACCACGGTTGCGAATGTTATGTTAAATGATGGAACTTCCATGGAAGAGCTGACCAAGGATATGAAATATTACAGCTATTACCGCCAGGCCTACGGAGCGGTGCTGGACGGCATGGTGGGAGAATTTGAAGCTCAGATTCCCTCCAGCGAGGCCCCCGGGGCTTATCTTCCCTCGGGCGTCACCGGCGGCGCGCCCGGAGATCCTGAGACAATCTGGGTGACCAAGTACGGGCTGAAGGCATTTTCCCCCATTGCAAAGGGATTCCCTTACAGTGATTTTGATGACTTCGGCGTGTCCAGAAGCTATGGTTTCCGCAGGCAGCATCTGGGCCATGACCTGATGGGCCAGGTGGGAACGCCCATTATTGCTGTGGAATCCGGCTATGTGGAAGCCCTTGGCTGGAACCAGTACGGTGGCTGGCGGCTGGGAATCCGCAGCTTTGACAAGAAACGCTACTATTACTACGCCCATCTGCGCAAAGACTACCCCTACCAGGGAGGCCTTGAGGAGGGAAGCTATGTCCAGGCAGGGGATGTAATCGGCTATATGGGCCGCACGGGATACAGCCGCACGGAAAATACCAACAACATCGACGAGTCCCACCTGCACTTCGGAGTACAGCTGATATTTGATGAGTCCCAAAAAGAAGGCAACAACGAGATCTGGATCAGCTGCTACGAGCTGGTGAAGTTCCTGTCCATGAACCGCAGCCAGGCCGTGAAGGTGGAAGGCACCAAGGAGTGGCACCGGATCTACGGCACTAAGGACCCGGCCATCCCGGATACGGTTCCAACCCTCCTGCCGAAAGCGCCCGAGAGCAATCCGTGACCGGCGGGAGCGCAGGGTGTGGTCACACGCGCCGGCTGTAACCGCACACGCCCCCAAATACGGCAGAGCCGCTGCCGGACTGTTCTTACTTCAGTCCGGCAACGGCTCTATCTACTTCTTCCTCCATTGGAATGGATGCCGCCGCCCCCTCGCGGGACACGGCGATGGATGAGGCCACGGCGCAGCGCAGCAGCCGCTCCTCTATAGAATTGCCTCTCAGCATCCCCGCAATATAGTACCCGGCAAAGGTATCGCCTGCGGCTGTGGTATCCACCGCCTTGGTCAGGATGGCCTTCTGGTACACCCGGCGGCCCTCCTTCTGGTAATAACAGCCGTCTGCGCCCAGGGTCAGCACTACCTCCGCGCCGGGGAACATTTCCCCCATGGCGGCAAGGATCTCCTGGGGATCTGTACAGCCGGTGATGCCTGCCCCTTCTGTCTCATTTACCAGGAACACGGAAATCCTGGACAGGTTCACCGCCTTCAGACCTTCATCCCAGGGGGATGGGTTCAGCACGATCTTCATGCCCCGCTTCCATGCTTCCTCTACCAGAGCGTCCACATGGTTCACCTCGTTCTGAAGAAGCAGGATATCCTCCGGCCCGTATGGTTCCAAGGCAGCAGCAATATCAGAAAGGGTATGGCTTCTGTTTGCCCCGCCGAATATGAGGATGCTGTTCTGGGCCTCGCCGTCGATCTGGATCATGGCATGGCCTGTTTTGCCGGGAACCCGGCGCACCTGGTCCACATTCAGGCCGAAGCCACGGCAGTAATTCAATATGTCCTCCCCGTCCTCGCCCACAGCTCCGGCCAGGTAGACATTTCCCCCGGCCTTTCTGAGTGCAATGGCCTGGTTGAGGCCCTTGCCGCCGCAGAATACCTCCATACCTGTTGAGGAAAGGGTTTCCCCCGGTCTGACCATATGGGGCACCTGATATACAAAATCATAGTTCAACGAGCCAAAATCCAACACACTTCTCATGAGATCTCCTACTTTCCCAGATTATTCCCGCCAGAACACGGACAGCAGCTCCCGGACAGCCCGGTCTGCGTCCACCTCCATGGCAAAATTCACATATTCTGATTCAAAGGGCTTCTCCCGCAGATCCGTTACCACCATTCCGCGGCAGTATGTGCCCTGGCACTCGATCCTGGCCTTCCTGGCCTCGGTCCGCACAAGGCTTGGAACAACAGCCGCCATCACGGCCAGGGGATCATGGAGCGGACAGTCGTCCACGCAGAAGTTCTGGACCCGGTTGCCCAGACGGTAATGGACCATGGCGGCGTTGATAAATTCCACCGCCCTCCTGGCCCGGCCGCTGCAGCACTGTGCCAGGAACTCCAGATGCTCCCGTTTCAGACGCGTCCTCATGGTCACATCCAGGCCCACTGCGGTAATATCCATGCCCGACATAAACACCAGGTCACAGGCCTTTGGATCACCGGCAAAATTAGCCTCCGCCACAGGGGAGACATTGCCCCGCATCTTAACGGTTCCGCCCATCATCACCACCCGCTTGACTTTTGCGGCAAATTCTGGATACTTGAGCAGGGTACATGCGACATTGGTCAGGGGGCCAAGGGTGATGAGCACCAGCTCCCCCGCGTATTTCTCTGCCAGACCCATCTGGAAATCGCAGACATCCTCCTCGCAGAGGCTGCGGGATGACTGGGGCAGGTCTGCATTTCCCAGGCCGTTGTCACCGTGGATCACCGACACGCGGCCGTCCCACTCCCGTTCCATAGGCTTCTCCCGGCCCTGGACCACCGGAATATCCGGGGCGTCCAGAAGGTCCAGGATCTTCAGGGTGTTCTCCGCAGCCAGTGAAGCCTCCACATTGCCGCACACCGTGGAAATGCCCACAATCTCCAGCTCCGGTTTCAGCAGGGCGTAGAGGAGCGCCAGAGAATCGTCCACTCCTGTATCCACATCCAGCAGAACCTTCATGGTCCCGCTCACGCTGCCGCCACCTGGAGAGCCAGACGGATCATGGAATCCAGATTCTGCTCCCGCTCCTCATTGGTGAGCGCCTCCTGGCTGTGGATGCTGCTGCCGATGGTCAGCATGCTCAGCGCCTTCTTTCCAGCCCTTGCGGCGGTGCAGTACAGGGCCAGTGTCTCCATCTCCTGGGCCAGAACTCCCATTTTTTCCCAGGTCCCCTTCTCTCCGGCCTGATCCTCGTAGAATACGTCGGAGCTGTACACATTTCCAATGTGGAATCCTGTTCCCTCCGCTCTGGCCCCCTGTGCAGCGGACTCCAGCAGACCAAAATCCGCCAGCGGCGCAAATGATCCGGGCAGGTGGTACTGTTGTGGAAAATTGGAATTGGTACAGCAGCCCATGGCCAGCACCAGCTGTCCCACCTGCACGTCCCGGTGGATGGCTCCCGCCCTGCCCACCCGGATGATGGACTCCACGCCGTAGCTGTTGTAAAGCTCGTAGGCATAGATCCCCATGGACGGGTTGCCCATGCCGCTGCCCTGCACGGACACCTTGCGGCCCTGATAATATCCTGTATAACCGTTCATTCCCCGGACCTGGTTGTAGCAAACCACGTCCTCCAAGTAAGTCTCTGCTATATATTTAGCCCGCAGGGGATCGCCAGGCATCAGAACTGTTTGGCCGATCTCCCCCAAAGCTGCTTCGTTGTGAAATGTTTTCATACTGTTCTCTTTCTAATTCTAATTATTCGTATTCCTGTCGTTTTTACGCCGGATGCACAGATCATAGTGATCCGGGCTGAAAAACAGTTTCTGGGATAAAACGGGGGTGTCGAACTCTGAGTAGAGCTCTTCCTCCATAATCAGTATGGAGTCCCCCTCTTCTATGTTCAGGATGCCCGCTGTCCGCTCCCTGGCCTGGCCGATGCGTATCTTGCTGTCCGTGAACAGGCCGCCGTTGTTCACCAGCTCATTGTAAAACCGGTAAACAGTCTCCGTATCCTCCAAATCCACGGTGGTCTGGTCCAGAACGCCGTAGGGCATATAAATCATGGCAAAGCCCACAGGCCCATCCTGGCTGTAATAGGTGATATCCACCACTGCCACCAGGCCCGAGGGACGCAGCTTCAGCACCTTCTGATGCTTCTGGGTGGCGGGTTGGAAGCCAATGGCAGTCTCCACCCGCACAATGGGGTGTTTGCAGAAATCCGTCAATGGATTCCCAATTTTTTCCAATCCGTTTTTAGACATATCCTGGTTGGAAAGGACAATATTGCCCTTTCCCTGGTGGTTGGCGATCAGGCCGTCCTCCTGCAGTAAAAGCATGGCCTGGCGCAGAGTGCCTCTGCTGACCTGCAGCTGCTCCGCCAGTACGTTCTCACCGGGCAGCTTGTCTCCGGGCTTGTATTTGCCCGCCTTCAGCCAGCCGCTGATGGTCTCATAGGCAGTCACATACAGAGGGATCTTCACATTCTTTTCTCTTACCGCTGTTTCCTTCATCACCATACCACTCCTCATCTCTAACCGTTACTTATCATAAGTATAAAGCTAATCCACCAATTTGCCAAGTGCTTCCGGCCCTTTGACCCGCTTGCCAACGAACAGAAGGATCACCAGCGTCACCGCATAGGGGAGCATCTGCACGATCTGGGACGGGATGGACAGATCCGTCAGGTAGAACCTGGCCGTCTGGGCGATGGCAAATACAAAGCCTGCTCCCAGGGAGCCAAGGGGGCTCCACCCGCCAAAGATGTTGGCCGCCAGTCCCATGAAGCCCCGGCCCGCGGTCATATCCACCACAAACAGGTTGTTCTGGGAGATGGAGAGGTAGGAACCGGCCAGCCCGGCAATGGCGCCGGCAGCGATCATGGCCGCGTAGCGGTAACGGTTGACGTTGACTCCCGCGGTCTGCACCGCATGGGGCTGGTCCCCGATGGCCCGGTAGCGCAGGCCGATCTTGGTCTTGTAGAACACCACCCACACGGCCGCCACAATCAGGAACATGCCGTAGAGGTAGGGGGACTGGCCGGAAAACAGGGCGCCCACCACCGGAATATCCTTCATAACCGGAATGGAGATGTCGGACACTGATGCAACTGTCTCGCTCATGCCCTCCTTCTGCCAGATGGCCTTCAAAATTACAGCCGTGATTCCGCTGGCAAACAGGTTTACGCCCACGCCGACCACTGACTGGTGCGCCTTCCATTTCAGGCAGAACAGGGCGTACAGCAGGCCCGTGAGACCGCCGCAGATGATGGAGAACACCACGCCTGCCGCCGCAGAACCGGTAAAATAGGACCCGGCCACTCCGGCAAATGCTCCGATCAGCATCATGCCCTCCACACCAAGCAGGATGATGCCGCCCCGCTCTGCTATGGTGCCGCAGACAGCGCCCAGGATGATGGGAACGGACAATTGTAAGGTAAGTGCTAAAAAGTTATTGATCATATCCATCACGCAGCCCTCCTTCTGCTCCATTTAATTAATTCCGGCGCGGCTACCAGCAGAATTACCAGGCTCTGGATCACTGTCACCATGTTGGTGGAAACCATGGTTTCCCTGCTCATGCGCAGAGAGCCCATATCCATCATACCGAACAGCAGCGCTGTCAGCAGAACGCCCACAGGATGGTTTCTGCCCAGAATGGCCACCGCAATCCCCGTGAAGCCGAAGGATGGGGAGAAGCCCTCAATAAACCGGTGGTATTTCCCAAAAACTTCAGTCACACCGGCCAGGGCAGCGATGCCGCCGCTTAAGGTCATGGCCATGATCAGGTAGAAATTCACCCTGATTCCCGCTGTTTTGGAGGCAAAGGGGTTGGCTCCCACTGCCCGCAGCTTGTAGCCCACTGAGGTTTTCCACAGGAAAATGTACATGGCCGCGGCCACAAACAGCAGAAGGAACAGCGCCCCGGTCAGCTGGGTCCTCGGCACCAGCTTGCCAAACCATATGCTCTCCGGGATCATCTCCGTCTGGGCTGTGGAACCCTCTGTTTTGAAGGGGCCGTTAACAAGATAGGAGGTGAACAAGGTACAGATATAGTTCAGCATAATGGCCACGATCACCTCATTGGTGCGGAACTTGGCCTTGAAGATACCGGGTATGCTGCCCGCTATCATGCCGCCCAGCATACCGGCCAGGATGCTGACCAGAATCAGCAGCGGCGCAGGCAGGAAGCTCAGCCACAGGGCGGTGAGCACAGAGGCCATGGCTCCCACATGGAGCTGGCCCTCTGCTCCGATGTTGAGCATTCCGCAGCGGGACCCCAGGGCCACGGCCAGGCCGGTGAAGGCTAGGGGGATACTCTTGCTGATGGTGTTGGCGATGGCCTGGGGCGTTCCCAGAGCGCCCTTTAACAGGGAGCCGTATGCAGTGAATGGGGATTCTCCTGCCAGCGCGATGAGCACTGCCCCAATCACCAGCGCCAGGCCGATGGCTGCCAGCGACTTGCCGATCTCTGCCGCTTTTTTATTCATTCCCTGACTCATGGTTCCCCACCTCCTGCTTCTTTCCTGCCATAAACAGTCCGATTTCTTCTTTTGAATAGCATCCGTTTTCAAATTGGGCGCTGATCTCCCCCTCGTACATCACTGCGATGCGGTCGCTTAAGTTCATGACCTCGGACAGCTCCGCGGAGATCAGCAGAATGGCCTTGCCCTGGTTCTTCAGCCCCAGCAGTGTCTTGTGCACATACTCAATGGCTCCGATATCCAGGCCGCGGACCGGCTGTGCCACCAGGATGATCCCAGGATCATGGCTCACTTCCCGGCCCAGGATCACCTTCTGCTGGTTCCCTCCTGACAGCTGGCCGATCTCCTGGCCTGTGCCTGCCACCTTGATCTCAAACGCCTCGATCTGTTCCTTGGCGTCCAGCTCCAGACGCTTGTAGTCAATGAACCCTTTTTTGTTGTACTCCCCGCTCTCCTGATATCCCAGAAGGAAGTTTTCACTGATGGTAAATGAGGGGATCATGGCGTTTTTATGGCGGTCCGAAGGTATGTAGCCCAGGCCCATCTCCTTGCGCTGGCGGATGGAACTGCCGTTTACCAGAGTGTCCCCGAACCAGATGCTGCCCTCAGTCACCGGCTGGTTGCCCACAATCAGGTCCTCCAGCTCCTGCTGTCCGTTGCCGTCCACGCCTGCGATTCCAAGGATCTCTCCTGCGTGGACCTTCAGGCTCACCGTTCCGCCGGCCCGGCTGTGCAGCCGCACCTGATCCAGCTTCAGGCGCACCTCCTGGCGGGGAGCCCGCTCCCCTGCCACAATGGATTCCACCTGGCGGCCCACCATCTGGGTGGCCAGCTCCTTCTCGCTGGTGTCTTTGGTTGCGCAGGTGAATACCACCTTTCCCTTGCGGATGACCGTCACCCGGTCGGACAGGTTCATGGTCTCGTTCAGCTTGTGGGTGATGAATACGATGGTCTTGCCATCCGCCCTCAGCTGGCGCAGAATGCGGAACAGCTCCTCCACCTCCTGGGGCGTCAGCACTGCGGTTGGCTCATCCAGGATGATGATGTCGGCGCCGCGGTACAGGGTCTTTAAGATCTCCACCCGCTGCTTCATGCCCACGGACAGGTTGGCTACCTTCTCCTGCAGGCTGATCTTGAAGCCGAAGCGCTCCACCAGATCCTCCACCTTTTCCCTGCTGGCCTTCCGGTCTAAGAAGAAGCGGCCGGATTCATTTCCCAGGATAATGTTCTCCATCACCGTCAGCTGGTTCACCAGCATAAAATGCTGATGGACCATGCCGATTCCCAGGGCGTAGGCGTCATTCGGGTTGCTGATCTTAACCTTTTTATCGCGGATGAATATCTCCCCTTTGTCCGGGTGGTACAGGCCGAAGAGGATGTTCATCAGCGTGCTCTTTCCGGTTCCGTTTTCCCCCAGCAGGCAATGGATTTCCTGGCTGCCCACCGTAAAATCAATTCCGTCATTTGCCCTTACCGGCCCGAAGCATTTGACGATCCCAACCATATTTATTGCGTTCATATCCGCCTCCGTGCGCTTCTTATTTCAGTTCAGAAGGAACTTCAATCTCCCCGGAAATAATCTTCTCTCTCATCTGATCCAGCTGTGTCAGAATGTCCTCAGATACTGCGATATTGCTGCCCTCAACTGTGAAGTCCACACCGCCGTCGCTGAGGCCCAGTACCTGGTTCTCACCGGTGTAGGTATCCTCCACCACGCTGGTGATTGCGTGGTAAGCGCAGGAATCCAGCTTCTTCAGCATACTTGCCATGATGTAGTCCGGTGCAATGGTGTTCTGGTTTAAGTTGACGCCGATTGCGATGAAGCCCTTCTCCTCGGCTGCCTGGAACACGCCCATTCCTGAAGCCCCTGAAGCGTGGAAAATGATGTCCGCCCCCTTCTCCACAAAGGTGCTGGAAATGGTCTTGGCTGTGGTGGGATCATTGAAGCCGCCCACATAGTCCACCAGAACCTTCATGTCCGGATTCACATACTCGGCTCCGGCCTTGAATCCTGCTGCAAAGTGGTTGATCAGCGGATTGTTGACGCCGCCTATGAATCCAATGGTGCTGCCGTCATTTAACAGATCACTGCTCTTCTCCTGCTTGGCAAGGGCCGCCATGGCTCCCACCAGGAACGCACCCTCCTGCTCCTTACATGAATAGGAGGCAACGTTGCCCAGATCCACAGTGGCGTCCAGCAGTGCAAACTTCTGCTCCGGGTAAGTCTCCGCCGTGGCGGTCAGGGCATCCACCTGCTCCGCGCCCACACAGATAATCAGGTCATACTCCCCGGAGGAAGCCATCTCCTCCTGGATAATCGCTTCGTCCGACACGGACTTTGGCTCCACCTCATCATAGGTGATCCCGTAATCCGCAGCCGCCTTCTTGACTCCCTCCAGGGCCAGGTCATTAAAGGAGTTGCCGCCCAATCCTGCCTCCGTGAAAATGATTCCGATGTGCTTGTCTCCCCCGGAAGCCCCCTGTGAGCTGTCCCCTGTCTCGGCC
>URUZ01000171.1 GCA_900551225.1 uncultured Clostridium sp. | reverse complement strand
AGAGGGAAAAACGTCGGCTGCCGGGGGATTCCTATAAATTGGAAAAAATCCGCATGAACATAATTTAAAAAAGAGAGCTGTAAAACGGGCCAATTTTAATTGGGGGCCATTTTACAGCTCTCTTTCAGTTAATTATTCATATTATAAGAGTCACTCCGTTGAATACCCTGAGCTACCGACGCCTTTTCCCTATACCCGCGTCTTGAGGCGTCAGCGGGCAGTCTATTATCCTGCCACTGACGCTCACGGACGGGTGTATTTAGATCCGCCTGCGTACGCTTACGTGCCTACATTAATCAACAAATCTCCGCCCCAGACGGCATATCTTTCTCCGGCTTCATCAGCGCCAGATTGCCCTCCGCGTCCTCCGCGCACAGCAGCATACCCTCGGACAGCATTCCTGCCAGCTTAGCAGGCTTTAAATTGGTCACTACCATTACCTTCTTACCCACCATCTCTTCCGGTGAGTAGTTCGCCTTGATACCGCTTAAAATCTGGCGGGTCTGGCTGCCAACCCTCACTTGGGAGCAAAGCAGCTTCTTGGACTTAGGCACAGCCTCGCAGGCAATGATCTCGCCCACCTGGAACTGCAGCTTGGCAAAATCATCATAGGTAATCTCAGGCTTGGAATCAATATCAATGCCCTCTGCAGCAGCTTCCTCAGCCACTGGCTCCACAACTGCAGGCCCCTGCATTTCCTCCACTTTTGCCAGGACTTCCTTGATATCCATGCGGGCAAACAGAATCTCCGGCTTGTCCGTCACCTTAGTGCCGGAGGGATACAGACCAAACCGGTCCATCTCCTCCAATCCACGCAGGCCGGTATTCAGCTGGGCCAGGATCTTCCCTGAAGTCTCGGGCATAAACGCTTCCAGCAGGGAGGCGCCGATCGTAATGGCCTCGGTCAGATTATAAAGCACGGTTGCCAGCCTGTCCTTTTTAGCCTCATCCTTGGCAAGTGTCCACGGTGTTGTCTCATCGATATATTTGTTGCTTCTTCTGAAAATGTTGAAAATCTCAGTCATGGCATCCGCTACGCGCAGCTGCTCCATCTTGGCTTCTACTTTCTTCACCGCTTCCAGCACAACTGCCTTTAAGTCAGCGTCCACGTCCTCAGCAGCGCCCTTGTCGGCCACCACACCATCAAAATACTTGTTGCTCATGGAAACCGTACGGTTTACCAGGTTGCCCAGGATATTGGCCAGGTCGGAGTTCATGCGCTCTACCATCAGCTCCCAGGAGATGACGCCGTCATTTTCAAAGGGCATCTCATGCAGCACGAAGTAACGCACAGCATCCACGCCGAAGAAATCCACCAGTGTGTCCGCATAGAGTACATTTCCCTTGGATTTGCTCATCTTTCCGTCTCCCTGCAGCAGCCAGGGATGGCCGAACACCTGCTTCGGCAGCGGCACTTCCAGGGCCATCAGGAAGATGGGCCAGTAAATGGTATGGAAGCGGATAATGTCCTTGCCGATCAGATGCAGGTCGGCGGGCCAGAGTTTATTAAACTGCTCTGTGCTGTTTCCATCGCAGTCATAGCCGATTCCGGTGATATAGTTGGTCAGCGCATCCAGCCACACATAGGTCACATGCTTGGGATCAAAGGATACGGGAATTCCCCAGTTAAAGGTGGTTCTGGACACACACAGATCCTGAAGGCCGGGCAGCAGGAAGTTGTTCATCATCTCGTTCTTTCTGGATACGGGCTGGATGAACTCGGGATGCTCATTGATGTGGTCAATCAGCTTCTGGGCATATTTGCTCATGCAGAAGAAGTATGCCTCCTCCTTGGCAGGCTTCACCTCACGGCCGCAGTCCGGACATTTGCCGTCCACCAGCTGGGACTCGGTGAAGAAGGACTCGCAGGGCGTACAGTACATTCCCTCATAATACCCCTTGTAAATGTCCCCCTGGTCATACAGGCGCTTGAAAATCTTCTGTACCTGCTTCTCATGATCCGGGTCAGTGGTGCGGATGAACTTGTCATAGGAGGTGTTCATCAGATCCCAGATGGTCTTAATCTGCGCTGCGGCGCTGTCCACAAATTCCTTGCAGCTCACGCCCGCGGCATCCGCCTTCTCCTCAATCTTCTGGCCATGCTCGTCCGTCCCTGTCTGGAAAAACACATCATAGCCCTGGGCCCTCTTAAAACGGGCGATGCTGTCGGCCAGTACGATCTCATAGGTGTTGCCAATATGGGGCTTGCCTGAGGCGTAGGCGATAGCCGTTGTGATATAGTATGGTTTTTTGCAATTCTGACACATGATATTGTCCCTCATTCTTCCTTAACTTCAATAGTTTTAAGTATAAGCGTTTGCAGGAAATTCGTCAAGATATGTCGGCGTTTTCAAGGTCCCGGCTGATCTCCTGCACTGACACCGGGCACTCATAGTTTTCATTGTTATACAGGAATCCGTTCAGGCAGGCAGCGCTGTCCTCCAGCGTGTCCGGGTAAATGCCGCCGGCCTGCTCACCCTTCCCCTGTTTGTACGTCTGTGGAATACACGCGGCCTCCACTGACTTTACCATGCGGCAGCCGCCAAATATAGTGACATAGTCCTGGGTTGCCAGGCTGGTGTCAATCTGCGGCCCCACAATCTCAATCAGATTTTTCACATCACTAAGGCTGGCTGAAGCCGCCTGTTTTAGGACCTGCTCTGAAACAAGGTGCCTGCGCGCCGCCATTTCCTCCGGAGTGCTTTCCATATATGCAGAATCCAGATTCATGTAGGCCACTGCCTGCACGCCGTCCATGTGCAGCAGACCTGCTTTTTTAGGTACAAAGGTTCCAATGCCTGTGGCCTCCACAACTTCGGTCAGCCTGGCGTTGAACTCTCCTCTTTCATCCTCCTTGACCTCAATGTCAATACCGCCAAGGATATTCACCGCATCCGCGGCAGCCTTCCAGGGGACCACGAAATAATCCTCCGCCTCCACATCCAGATTCCGGCTCAGGGCTTCCATGCAGCCCTCCGGGCCGCTGTCCCGGTATATCTCTCCCAGGGTGCTGTAGCCCGAGGAACCGTCCGCTGCCATCATATCCGTCCGCACAGATGCCAGGCGGACATAACCTTCCTGCCAATCGGCTGTCACAAGAATCTGGGATATCAGTTCACGGTCCGCCCTGGGGGCCGCGGGCTTATCATAGTCATCTGAATGTTTCCCCTTTACGCCGAATACCACGGCCGTCCACGGCCCTTCTGAGTCCGCCGGCAGCGCGGCCTCCCTCTGCGCTCCGCCGCCTATGGGCGCGCTGATGGGCTGATCCACAGCAGGAGAAGCCATTCCCAGCAAGAAGCATGCGAAAACCAGTCCAATATGATTCATCCGTCCACCTCATTTTCTTGATTTGTATAGTAGTAGCAATAGTCTAATTGTACCACAGACACTAAACTCGTGAAAGACCTCGTTAAGTGTCTGGGCATATATTCTCACTAGGTTCGTTAAGGACCTCACCAAGTGTTCATTTGATACCACAGACACTAAACTCGTGAAAGACCTCGTCTACCACAAAAAACAGTGGATTTTGCCCAACCTTTGTGGTACCATATTTCTATCTGAAATAACTGTTTTTTTCTCAGCCGCTATGGCTATCTGTGGTTCCTGATATTTTTTCAAATCATTTTCCACATCATTTACAATCCAACCTGTTTTGTAGTACAATAAAAGGAGAAAACTTATGGGTGAAGTACACGTACGGCGCAACTATAAGGACAGCCTGTTCCGGAAAATATTCCAGGAAAAAGAGGAGCTGCTGGAGCTTTACAACGCGGTCAACGGATCAGATTATACGAATCCTGATGAACTGATTATCACCACTATAGAGGACGTTCTATACCTTGGCATTAAAAATGATGTGTCTTTTCTCATTGACCAGTGCCTGAACCTCTATGAAACCCAGTCCACCAGGAACCCCAATATGCCTCTGCGGGGACTGTTCTACTTCAGCCAGATTTATCAGGGCTATGTGAATGAGCACCAATTTGACATCTATTCAAGAACCCTGCTGAATCTGCCCACTCCCAAATATGTGGTTTTCTACAACGGAACCGCCAATGAGCCGGACCGGACAGAGATGAGGCTCTCCGATTCCTACCTGAAACCAAGCCCTGACCAAGCCTGTCTGGAGTGCGTGGCCATTGTCATGAACATTAACTATGGCAGGAATTCAGAGCTGATGGACAACTGCCGCAAGCTTTATGAGTACGCCTATCTGATCAGTTCCGTGAGAGCGCTGCTGGCCCGGGGCCTCACCCTGGATGCCGCTGTGGATGGGGCAGTAACCGACTGTATTCAAAACGGAATACTAAAATCCTTTTTATTAAAACATCGCGGGGAGGTGACCAATATGATTCTGGCAGAAGATTTCAGTGAGCTTCACATGCGGAGCGAGAAGGAGATCAGCTTTGCAGAGGGGGAAGCAAAAGGGGAAGTGAAAGGAAGAGAAATAACACTTCTTCAGATAGTCTGTAAAAAGCTGCAAAAAGGCATGGCACCTGAAGAAATTGCCGATATTCTGGAACAGGATATCACACTAATCACCCGGATCTGCCTGGCAGCCAAAGAGTTTGCCCCAGAATATGACTGTGAGAAGATATTCCAGGAGCTGAAGAAGTACGAGGAGAACTGAGGCATTGCCTGCAGCCCGGACATAAACATACCAAAACGCTGTGTTCATAGTAATTCTGGCATACACCACACCACTATGACCACAGCGTTATTGATATTTCAGATACTTTTCAGCCCCATTCTCAGGCCACCTGCACCACCCGTTTGGCCTCCCATCTCCGGAAGCCGTACAACGCGCCGAACAGCACAAATCCAATCAGGGAATTCACCATATACGGCGTGATTGCCAGTACGATAACCGCCAGGTAACCCAGCCTCTCCAATATGGTAATCTTTTTTTCCACATACCCCTGCAGCATGATTGCAAGCGCATAGCACACCACTCCGCCGGAGATCCAGGTCAGCAGCGTCTGCAGGTTCCACCCAAAGGTGATATAATCGGGGTTCAGGGCAAATGCAAAGGGCAGGATAAATCCCGTAATCCCCAGCTTCACCGCCTGAATCCCCACCTTCATGGGGTTCTCTTCAGCAATTCCTGCCGCGGCGTAAGAGGCCACTGCCACAGGAGGAGTAATGGCGGAGATTGACGCAAAATACAGCAGGAACAGATGTGCCGCCAGAATCGGCAGGCCCAGCCCCGTAAGCGCCGGAGCAATGGCAGTGGCGCACACAATGTAGGCCGCAGTTGTGGGCAGGCCCATTCCCAGTATGGCGCACACCAGCATGGCCAGGATCAGGCTGGGAATCAGGGAGTTGCTGCCCAGCTGTACGATGAAATTGGAAAACTTCAGTCCCAGTCCGGTCAGTGAGAACACCGCAACCACAATACCCGCAGTGGAACAGGCGGCCACAACCGAGCAGAGCGCTTTTCCGCCCGCTACAGCGCCGTCTATGAGGCTCTGCAGGTTCATCCTGTCCTTGGAATCCAGGAAGCCGGTGACAAGGATCGCCGCTGTGGCCCAGATTGCCGCCTTCATGGGGGTAGTTTTCATGGCCAGCATCATGAACAGCAGAACGCCCACCGGAATAAACAGCTTCATGCCTCTGGAAAGGGATTCCTTAAGGCTGGGAACCTCGTCCTCCCGCAGTCCGGCCAGATTGTGCTTCACAGCTTCCAGATCCACCATTTTAATCAGACAGAGGTAATACATGATGGCCGGAAGCAGCGCCGCCACACAGACCTGTGCATAGGGCACGCCTGCCACATCTGACAGCACAAAGGCCGCGGCCCCCATAATGGGAGGCATGATCTGGCCGCCGGTGGAAGCCACAGCCTCCACAGCCCCGGCGAATTTCTTGGGATAGCCGTTGCGCTTCATCAGGGGGATGGTAAATGCTCCGGTGCTGACCACATTTGCCACACAGCTTCCTGAGATGGTGCCGAAGAAGGCGCTGGCAATGACCGCCATTTTCGCCGGGCCGCCCCGTTTCTTACCGGCGGCCGCTATGGCGATATTCTGGAAAATGATGTCCGCGCCCGACACCGACAGGAAGGAGGCGAACAGCAGGAACAGATACACATTGGTTGCGGAAGTACCGATGGGAGTGCCGTAAACACCTCTGTCACTGAAAATCGCCAGAACCACGCGCTGCATACTGTAGCCCCGGTGGCCGAACAGTCCCGGTATTTTGTCACCGGTCAGAGCGTAGATAATCGCCACAATCGCGATAATCGGAAGCACGTTTCCCAGCATGCGCCGTCCCGCCTCCAGTACCAGCAGGGTGATGATGATGCCGAACATATACAGCTCCTTTGTCATCATATTGTTCTGCATTGTGGTGGTATAGGTCTCAAAATTAAATATGACATAGCAGCTGACTATCAGGGTCAGTCCAATCAGAATCCAGTCTGCAGCGCGGCACAGTGTACGGACACCGGGCTTTAAGTCCTTCGAGCCCCCCAGCGGCTTATACAGGAAAATGAGCACAAGGCCGATCAGCAGATGCCAGGCATAAAACAGGATGCTCGGCATGGTGAACGTGGTGTAATTGCCCACATGTATAATCACTGCAAAGACTGATACCAGGATGCAGACAGCGGTAACCACATTCTGATATGTTAGTTTCTTTTCCATCAGGTTCCTCCTTCTTCCTCAGCCGATCCTTTTACTTCTGATATTCAGGCGGGATCAGTTCATCCGGCACATTAACTCCCACTTCCTGCAGATACCGGACAGTACCGGCATGAAGAGGAACGTTGTAGTTCAGAATATTTTCAGCAGTGCAGTATTCCAGGCTCTTGTGGATCTCCATCAGCTGCGGGTTGTTCTCCAGCAGGGTCTTGGTCATCAGATAGATATAATCCTCAGAAACATCGCTGCTGCACACCAGCATATTCCACTCAGTCACAGTGGCCACATCCTCCGTAGCACCCTTGTAGGAGCCTGCAGGCATGGTGGAGGCGGTGTAGAAGGGATACATATCTGTCAGCTGCTTCTGCTCCTCAGGTGTAAGGCCGATGAAGGTCAGATCCTGGGTTGCTTCCAGCTCGGAGATAGCCGCAAAAGGCGGGAAGGAGAACAGCACAGCCGCATCAACCTGGCCGTCGGCCACTGCGGAGGCGGTGGCACCGTGTCCGTCGTTGTAGATGGAGGAGGGGTTCACGCCCATGTCTGCAAATGCGGCCCGAAGCACGCTGTCCATGGCAGCGCCCTTGGAGCCAAGTCCAATGATTTTGCCATTAAAATCGCTGATATTTTTGATTCCTGATGATGAGAGGGCATACATGGTCATATAGGAAGGATACAGGGCAACCATGCCGCGCACCTTGTCCATGGGTCCGCCGGTCCACTCTGCAGTGCCCTCCTTCGCCTCTGCCAGGGAGGAGGTCATGGCGATGCCCACCTCCATCTCACCGTTCTGGATCATGGTCAGGTTCGCTGTGGAACCGCCCGTCTCCTCAGATGTAATTACAAAATAGTCCGGAAGGGCATTATTTAAAATGGTGGCAATGCCGCCTCCTACCAGATAAAAGTTGCCGCCGGATGAGCTGGTGCCCAGGGAGTAGCGCAGGGGTGAGGACGGTTTTGCGATCTCTCCGCCCGCCTGGTCCGCGCCCTCCTCCGCCTTGGGGGCCTCTGTATCCTTGGACTCTGCGCCCGCAGCCTCAGTCTTTGCCGCCGCGGCCGTAGTAGTCCCGGCAGATGAGCCGCCGCAGGCCGTCATGGAAAACGCCATTACGCCCGCCGTTAATATTGCCAACCATTTTTTCTTCATTTTAAAATCCTCCTCTATTCTTCACACTCCCTGGTCCGGGAGTCCTTCTATTCATTCTCCAGTGGTATCATAAACACTCTCAGGGACCGGAACGCCTTACCCGCGGCCAGGCCCCCGCCGTATACATTTCCGCAACATTCCCCTGAGCGCAGTGATGGGGACTCTCCACAACACTCCCCTGAGCGCAGCGTCTGTGACTCTCCACTGTTATAAGCGCAGCTCACATGAATGTGTACAAACAATGGACATTCCTTATCCGGGTAAATGCTCTCCAGCGCCGGGTCCATGCGCTCCCGCGTCATCACCTCTCCGGTAAAACTGAGCATTTCCGCGGCTCCGGCTCTGGCCCTGGATACTGTCTTTAACGGCAGCTCGTCCCGCACAGGCGTGGTGTAAGCCATGTCAATGACAGAACCTACCGCGCCTGAGATGTAGACCGAAGTCCATCCCTGCTTTAATACATAATCCGTGATAACCCCTTTAATATCCTGACCGGCTTCCACCGTAACTTCATATATCCTGCTCATGAGCCCACCTGCTTATCTACTTTCTTAAGGGCCTGGCTGGCGGCAATGAGAATGGGATCATAGACCGGGGCAACCGGCGGCGCATAGACCAGATCCAATTCATTTACCTCCTCCACGGTCATTTTACAGGTAATGGCCGTGGCCAGCACATTGATCCGGCCAGCAATGCTCTCACTTCCGATTCCCTGGGCACCCAGCAGGCGTCCTGTCTTACGGTCAAAGACCATGCAGATCTGGTTGTCACGTCCGCCTGGATAATAGGATGCCTTGTCCAGCTTGGTGATAATAGAAGATACAGCATTAAAACCAGCGGACTCGGCCTGATCCAGAGACAGCCCGGTGGCTGCGATGTACTGTTCAAATACCTTGGTAACGGTGGAGCCCAGAACGCCTTTGAAGGTTTCCCTGGCTCCGGTCACATTTGCCCCGGCAATCCTTCCCTGCTTGTTGGCCGTTGTTCCGAGGGGCACATAAGCCGGCCGGCCTGTTACCAGGTTCTTCATCTGCACGCAGTCCCCGCAGGCCCATATATCCGGATCGCTGGTGCGCATCTCGTCATTTACCACGATTCCGCCCTTTAACCCCAGCTCCAGTCCAGCCGCCCCTGCGATGTCCGTGGCCGGCCGGACTCCCGCCGATACCAGCACAAAGTCAGTGGACGTTGTCTCGCCTGAGGATGTGCGGACCCAGCGCGCCCTGCCCTGCTCGGTCAGAATCTCCGCCACACCGGTTCCTGTATGTACCTTCACGCCGTGATTCTCCAAATTCTCCAGCACACTCTGGGAAAATACCGGGTCCAGAAATGGAAGCAGCCTGGACAGCTGTTCAAATATGGTCACCTTCAGCCCGGACAGGGACAGCTCCTCCGCCAGCTCCAGTCCGATGAAGCCTCCGCCGATGATGCAGGCCTCTTTTGATTCCCGTTTAACGGTTTCCTTCAGCCGGATTCCGTCCTCCACTGTCCGCAGATAGTAGATTCCCTGGGCGTCAATGCCTGGGATAGGCGGGGCCACTGGCACCGCGCCGGTGGCGATCACCAGCTTATCATAGGGATGAATGCTCCGCTCGGCTGTGTCCAGATTTACCACCACAACGGATTTATCCCTGCGGTTAATGGCTATCACCTCATGGTGGGTCCAGGTGGGAATACCCCGCTTATTTCTCATGGTCTCCGCTGAAACTGCCACCAGCTCATCCGGCTCCTCAATCATTCCGCCTACAAAATACGGCAGTCCGCAGGCCCCGTAGCTGATATATCCCGACTTCTCAAACACCTGGATTTCCAGGTCCGGCTTCAAACGTTTTGCCTTGGAGGCGGCGCTTAAACCAGCCGCCGTGCCTCCGATTACGATCAATTTCTCTGCCATGCAGTGATCCCCCTTGCCTTCAGTCTGTTATGAGCGGACGCCGTATTTGTCGATTACGCCCATCTCTCCCATCATTTTTTCCAGTTCAGCCAGCTTGGGTCCGCCGAAATCCTGATAAGGCTTTCTCAGGTGTCCGCCTGGAAGTCCCAGCACGTTTAATGCTGCCTTGATCACTACAGGGTTTGAGAAGGTGTAAAGCTCCTGCAGCAGCGGGAACCATTTGAAATATCCCTGACGGCACTCCTCGATCACCTGCATGTCCGTCCAGGGACGGGAATACTGGGCTGCTTCCTCCGGAATAATGTTTCCGCCGATATTGGCGGTTCCGCTTCCGCCTACTGCCAGCGTTGGAATCACGATGGAGTATTTGGGGAAGTCGCAGCACATAATTTTGACTTTGCCTTCGCACAAACGCTGAACCTGTACCAGCTGTTCCACGCTGGGCAGCGCCTCCTTGTCCACCACGAAATTGCTGTGGGCATCGGACAGCTTCTTGATGGTCTCAGGCATCACCTGAACCCCCAGGCGGGACGGATTGTTGTAGATTCCACAGGGAATGTCAATTGCGCTCATGCAGGTGTCCATGTGAATATGGGCCGCAGTCTGGTTGATCAGGACGTAGGGCGGAACTGTGAATACCACGCCGTCGGCTCCCTCTTTTTGGCAGAACTGTGCAAATGAAACGCTGGCCTCTGTGGTCATGGCCGCTGCGCTGAAGAATACGGGAATTCTGCCCTTAGTCATCTTGATGACTTCCCTGACAATATTCTCTTTCTCTTCCTGGGTCAGCAGGGTAACCTCACCTGCGGAGCCAAGGATGAACAGCTGGGATGTACCGTACTTAATCTGCCGGTCAATCAGAGTCTGAAACCCCTTGTAATCAATCTTGTTGTCCTCAGTAAAAGGGGTTGGCATAGCCACCCAGGAGCCTTGTAAATTAATCATAGTAAAATATCCTCGCTTTCTTTTTATTATTTATTCTGTACTCTTTGTGTTTGAT
>URUZ01000170.1 GCA_900551225.1 uncultured Clostridium sp. | reverse complement strand
ATACAAGGGTATACTAGAAAGAAAAGCCTGAATTATGGATTCATAAATAGAATTTATCTCTGTGTGAAAGCAGAATGAAAGTCAGAAGGAGGAGCGGTATGGATACTGTGATTGATCGGATCTCTGAGATCGAGGCGGCGTCAGGCGCCATTATGGATGAGGCAAATGTGAGAAAGAAAGAGTTTGCCCGGCAGATGGTAGAGAAGACGGCAGCCTTTGACAGGCAGCTGGAGGAAGAGACAGCGGCCAGAATCCGGAAGGTGCAGGAAGCCATGGAGGCGGATATGAGCAGGAAGCTGGCCGGGCAGAAGGCAGATTCGGATGAACTGATAAAGCGCATCGAAGAGAATTATGAGATGCACCATGAGGCGTATACAGAGGCTCTTTTTAAAGCCATGATAAAGGGGTGAGACAATGGGAAGCCTGATTACTTACAGTGGCATTGCCACGAAAGTAAAGGCCATGGAGCGCTGGCGTATTAAGGATGAGCAGTTTCAGGAGATGGCGGCTCTGGAGACCGTTCCTGAGGCCGTGGCATATCTGCGGAAGTTTCCTCCCTACGCGGACATCTTCCCAGGCCTGGACGAGGGAGAGCTCCACCGGGGTATGATCGAGGAGCAGTTAAACATCTCCCAATACCGGGATTTTGCGAAGCTGTACCAGTTCGCCAATATTAAGCAGCGGCGTTTCCTGGACCTGTATTTCATGCACTATGAGATCGGAATCTTAAAGACCTGCCTGAGGAATGCGGCAGGGCACAGGAACCAGCGCAGCGACCTGTCCATGTTCCGGGAGTTTTTCGAACGCCACTCAAGTCTGGACCTGATCAACATTTCCCAGTCCCAGACCATGGACCAGTTTATTGCCAGTTTGGCCGGATCTCCTTACTACAGGCTGCTGAGCCATCTGCAGCAAAAGGGCCGGGTTACTCTGCCGGAGTGTGAAAATGCCCTGGATATGGTATATTTCCGCAACATCTGGCGGATTAAGAATAAATATCTGGATAAGGATGAACAGAAGATCATTGTCCAGTGCTTCGGCACCAGGATGGATATGCTGAACATCCAGTGGATCTACCGGTCCAAGAAATACTACCACCTGACGCCCGGCGACATATACGCCATCCTGATTCCCATCAACCTTCACCTTAAGAAGGAGCAGATCAGCCGTATGGCGGAGTCGGCAGATGTGGAGGAGTTCTATGGCCTGCTGGCGGATACCTGGTATGGGAAGAACAAGCTGGTACACCTGGATGAGGAACGGAACCTGGAGAAGTTCGCCGGGGAGTTCAACGACAGGATCTATCAGCTGACCAGCAGGAAGGAACCGTATTCCATTGCTGTTTTAAATTCTTATCTCTACTTTAAGGAGCGGGAGATAGGACGGATTATCACCACCCTGGAAAGCATCCGGTACGGCGTGGCAATGAGTTAATAAGGGGGTTTACAAGTGATTGAGAAAATGAAGTTCCTGAGTATAACCGGCCCCAAGGGGGACATTGACCGGGTGGTGGACACGTATCTGTCCAGATATGAGATCCACCTGGAGAACGCCCTCTCGGAGCTGAAGACGGTGAGGGATCTGCGGCCCTATATAGAGACCAATCCTTATAAAGAGGAGCTGATGAAGGCCCAGGCCATGATGGACAGCTATCATGAGCTTTTAGACCAGGAGACTGGGAAAAAAGTCTCCCTGGAGGAGGCGCTGGAGACGGTGCGCAGCCTGGACGGACTGCTTAAGGATCTGACTGAGCGCAAGAACGGCCTTGTGGAGAAGCAGAATTCCCTGCAGAGCTCCATGGATAAGGTGCTCCCCTTTACGGGCCTCAACTATGATGTGAGAAGCATTTTAAAATTCCAGTATATCAAGTTCCGGTTCGGCCGCATTTCCAGAGAATATTATGAAAAGTTTTCCGCCTATGTGTACGATACCATTGACACTATCCTGTTTAAGTGCAAGGAGGATGCGGAGTATATATGGATTGTGTATTTTGTGCCGGAGAAGCTGGAGGACAGGATTGACGCCATCTACGCGTCCATGCACTTTGAGCGCATGTTCCTGCCTGACGAGTACGACGGTACCCCCACTGAGGCGGGGCACAACCTGGAAGATCAGATTAAGGAGCTGCAGGAAGCCATGGCCCAGGTGGACCGGGATATTGTGGAGGCCATCAGCAGCCGCAAGGAGGATCTGACGGCGGCCTACCGAAGGATCAGCAGCTTTTCCACCAATTTCGACGTGCGCAAGCTGGCGGCCTGCACCAAGCACGATGACCACACATTTTATATTCTCTGCGGCTGGATGACAGAGAGCGACGCGCGCAGCTTCCGCAAGGAGATTGAGAGCGATGACCACACCTTCTGCATCATAGAGGACGACCACAGCAACATCCTCAGCGGGCCGCCCACCAAGATGAAGAATCCCGGGCTGTTTAAGCCCTTTGAAATGTATGTGGAAATGTACGGCCTTCCCTCATACAATGAAATTGACCCGACCATATTAATCGGACTTACCTACTCGTTCCTCTTCGGCTTCATGTTCGGCGATGCGGGACAGGGGCTGTGCCTGCTGATCGGCGGGTTCCTGCTGTACCGTTTTAAGAAAATGCGTCTGGCCGGTATCATCTCCTGCTGCGGCGTGTTCTCCACCATCTTTGGCCTGCTGTTCGGAAGTGTATTCGGATTTGAGGACATTATAGAGCCTGTGTGGCTGAGCCCCCAGCTGGCCATGACCAATCTTCCATTTATTGGAAAATTGAACACTGTGTTTGTGGTGGCGATCGGCCTGGGAATGCTGATTATCATGCTCTGCATGGTGTTAAACATTATCAACAGCCTGCGCGCCCATGATACTGAAAAGGTTTATTTCGACACCAACGGTGTGGCGGGGCTGGTATTCTACCTTGCACTGGCAGCCACCATTGTGCTGTATATGACCGGCAGAGCCCTGCCGGCAACAGTGATCCTGATCATCATGTTCGTGGTTCCGCTGGCAGTGATGTTCTTCAAGGAGCCGCTGACCGCCATTCTGGAGAAGAAGGCGGAGAAGATAGAGGGCGGCGTGGGGATGTTCATCACCCAGGGGCTGTTTGAACTTTTTGAGGTGCTGCTCAGCTACTTCTCCAACACCCTGTCCTTTGTCCGTGTGGGCGCATTTGCGGTGAGCCACGCGGCTATGATGCAGGTGGTACTGATGCTGGCGGGAGCCGAGGCCGGAAGCCCCAACTGGGCGGTGGTCATAGGAGGTAACCTGTTTGTGTGCGGCATGGAGGGCCTGATTGTAGGCATCCAGGTGCTGCGTCTTGAATATTACGAGCTGTTCAGCCGGTTCTACCGGGGCAGCGGCCGCGCCTTCCGCCCATACGGAAAGGCTGCGGGGCAGCAGTAATTAGCAGCCGCGGTCCAATGCGGCCCGTCTGATCGAAATATAAATAGATTTGTCTAGGGAAAAGGAGAAAAATTATGAGCGTATTAGTTAAAATCACATTGGTTGCAGCACTGTTGTTAAGCATTGTTATCCCCTTCGGCGCATTTGCCGCAGGCGAAAAGACAAAGGGGCGCTATAAGACAGCCCTGGCAGTGAACCTGTTTATGTTCTTTGGAACCATGGTATTCGCCGGCGCGGTGATATTCTCCGGTAATGCTTACGCGGCGGATGCAGCCTCCGCGGCCGCTTCCAGCGCCGGAATGGGCTATCTCTCCGCAGCCCTTTCCACAGGACTGTCCTGCTTGGGCGGCGGCATCGCCGTGTCCGCGGCAGCCTCAGCAGCCCTTGGAGCCATCAGTGAGGACAGCTCCATCCTCGGTAAATCCTTAATCTTCGTCGGCCTTGCCGAAGGTGTGTGTCTGTACGGACTGATCATTTCCTTTATGATCCTCGGAAAGCTTTAATCCTATGAAAATGTATCTGATCAGCGATAACGTGGACACCCTGACAGGCATGCGCCTGGCAGGCGTGGAAGGGGCTGTGGTACATGAGAGGGAGGAGCTTAAAGCAGAGCTGGATAAGGTTCTGGCCGATAAAGAGATTGGTATTATCCTGCTGACGGAGAAATTCGGCAGGGAATTCCCGGAGATCATCGACAATGTGAAGCTGGAGCGCAAGCTTCCGCTGATTGTGGAGATCCCGGACCGCCACGGTACCGGCCGCAAGCCGAACTTTATCACCTCTTATGTCAATGAAGCCATAGGATTGAAACTGTAAAACATCGCCGCAGGCGATTTAACATGAAAGCAGGTGAGTAGTTTGACAACCGAGGAAAAATTAAAACATTTTCAGGATATCTGCATGGAGGATGCCAGGGACAGAAGCGCCAGGATGCTGGATGATTATATGGCAGCCCTTGAAAAGACCTATGAGGAGCATCAGGCCGACGCCTCCCGCCGGGCGGATATGCAGGTGGCCATGGAGACGGAGAAGCTGGAGCGGGAGATCAACAAGAAGCTTTCCATCGCCCAGATTGACTTAAGGCGGGAAGCCAGCCATAAACAGGAGGAGCTTAAGGATAAACTGTTCGTGGAGCTGAGGGACCGGCTCTCCAACTTCATGGAGAGCGGTGAGTACCAGCACCTTTTGGAGGCCCAGGTGAAGGCTGCCAAGGAGTTTGCCGGGGACGCGGAGCTGATTATCTATATGGACCCTTCCGACCAGGAAATGCTGCAGCGCATTGCAATGCACCACAACGCAGTGATCAAGGTCAGCGAGTATTCCTTCATGGGCGGAACCCGGGCCGTGATTCCAGGTAAACATATTCTCATTGACAACTCTTTTGAGACTAAGTTAAATGAGGCGCGTCACGGGTTTAAATTCGATTTAGGAGGTAAGGAGCGTGGCTAAGACAGGTGTGATCTACGGCATCAACGGCCCAATCGTTTCCATTCTGGGAGACCCCGGATTTGAGATGAACGAGATGGTGTTCGTGGGCAGGGAAAATCTGGTAGGAGAAGTCATTGGCCTGACCTCTGAGAAAACCACCATCCAGGTGTATGAGGAGACCAGCGGCATAAAGCCCGGAGAGGTCGTGGAGGGAACCGGGGCGCCGGTATCCGTAACCCTGGCCCCGGGTATCTTAAGCAACATATTTGACGGTATTGAGCGCCCCTTAAGCGAGATCGCCAAGACAGGCGGGCCGTACATCAGCCGTGGTGTCAGCGTAAATAGCCTGAATCCGGATAAGAAGTGGGATACCCACATGACAGTGAAGAAGGGGGACCGGGTGTTCCCCGGGACTGTGATTGCTGAGGTGCCGGAGACAAGGGCCATTATGCACAAGGTGATGGCGCCTCCTGATGTGGAGGGCTATGTGCTGGATGTGGTCCAGGACGGAACCTATACTATAGAAGAAGAACTGCTGACAGTCCAGCTGCTGGACGGGACGGAGCGGAAGCTGACCATGGTACAGAAGTGGCCTATCCGCGTGCCGCGTCCCACGGCCAAACGTTTCCCGGCCACCAAGCCGCTGATCACGGGCCAGCGTATCATAGATACCATGTTTCCGCTGGCAAAGGGGGGAACGGCTGCAATTCCCGGGGGATTCGGAACCGGCAAGACCATGACCCAGCATCAGATTGCCAAGTGGTCCGACGCGGATGTGATTATCTACATCGGCTGCGGCGAGCGGGGCAATGAGATGACCCAGGTGCTGGAGGAGTTCTCACAGCTGATCGACCCCAAGAGCGGCAATCCGCTGATGGACAGGACCACCCTGATCGCCAACACCTCCAACATGCCTGTGGCGGCCCGTGAGGCCAGCCTGTACTCAGGCCTGACCCTGGCGGAATACTACCGGGATATGGGATATCATGTGGCCATCATGGCGGATTCCACCTCCCGGTGGGCAGAGGCGCTGAGAGAGCTGTCCGGCCGCCTGGAGGAGATGCCCGCGGAGGAGGGCTTCCCGGCTTATCTGGCCTCCAAGCTGTCCGCATTCTACGAGCGGGCCGGCATGGTGCAGAACTTAAACAGCACCGAGGGGTCTGTGACCATCATCGGCGCAGTATCGCCCCAGGGCGGTGATTTCTCCGAGCCTGTGACCATGAATACCAAGCGTTTCGTGCGCTGCTTCTGGGGACTGGACAAATCCCTGTCCTACGCCAGACATTTCCCGGCCATCCACTGGCTTACCAGCTACTCGGAGTATATAGGCGATCTGGCGCCCTGGTACACGGACCACGTGAATAAGAAGTTCGTAGACTACAGGAACCGGCTGATGGCCCTTTTGAACCAGGAGAGCAGCCTGATGGAGATTGTGAAGCTGATCGGCGCGGACGTGCTGCCGGACGACCAGAAGCTGGTGCTGGAGATTGCCAAGGTGATCCGCGTGGGCTTCCTGCAGCAGAACGCCTTCCACAAGGACGACACCAGCGTGCCCCTGGAAAAGCAGTTTAAGATGATGGAAGTGATTCTGTACCTGTACAAGAAGTCCAAGGCACTGATCTCCATGGGTATGCCTATGTCCGTGCTGAAGGAGGAGAATATCTTTGACAGGATCAACTCTATTAAATATGATGTGCCCAATGACCGTATGGACATGTTTGACGGCTATATGAAGCAGATTGACCAGTTCTATGACAATGTTGTGGAACGGAACGCGTAAAGGAGGGACGAGAAATGGCGATTGAATATTTAGGACTCAGCGAGATCAATGGCCCATTGGTGGTCCTGGAGGGCGTTCAGGGCGCGGCATTTGACGAGATCGTGGAGATGACCGTGGGTGGTAAGACCCGCAAGATCGGCCGTATCATCGAGATATATGGGGATAAGGCCATCATCCAGGTGTTTGAGGGCACGGAGGGCATGGCCCTGCGCAACACCCACACCAGGCTTACGGGCCATCCCATGGAGATAGCGGTGTCCGAGGAGATGCTGGGACGCACCTTCAACGGCATAGGAGATCCCATAGACGGACTGGGCGACATCATATCCGACATTAAGCTGGATGTGAACGGCAAGCCCTTAAACCCGGTGACCCGCGAGTATCCCAGAAACTATATCCGTACCGGAATCTCAGCCATTGATGGCCTGACCACCCTGATCCGCGGCCAGAAGCTGCCTATTTTCTCAGGCAACGGACTGCCCCATGACCAGCTGGCCGCGCAGATTGTGCAGCAGGCCTCCCTGGGGGATGATTCCAGCGAGGAGTTTGCCATTGTATTTGGCGCCATGGGAGTGAAATACGATGTGGCCGAGTTCTTCCGCAAGACCTTTGAGGAGAGCGGCGTGTCGGAGCATGTGGCCATGTTCATCAACCTGGCCAATGATCCGGTGGTAGAGCGCCTGATCACCCCCAAGGTGGTGCTGACTCTGGCCGAGTACCTGGCCTTTGAAAAGGGGATGCACATCCTGGTGATCCTGACCGACATGACGTCCTATGCGGAGGCCATGCGTGAGGTGTCCTCCTCCAAGGGGGAGATCCCATCCAGAAAAGGTTTCCCGGGCTATCTGTACAGCGATCTGGCTTCTATATATGAGAGAGCCGGGATTGTGGCCGGGCGTCCGGGTTCCGTGACACAGATCCCTATACTGACCATGCCCAACGACGATATCACCCACCCCATCCCTGACCTGACAGGCTACATTACCGAGGGGCAGATCGTGCTGGACCGCCAGATGAACGGCCAGTCCATCTATCCGCCCATCAACGTGCTGCCGTCCCTGTCCCGTCTGATGAAGGACGGCATCGGCGAGGGGTACACCAGAGCCGACCATCAGGACGTGGCCAACCAGCTGTTCTCCTGCTATGCCAAGGTGGGGGATGCAAGAGCGCTGGCATCGGTCATCGGCGAGGATGAGCTGTCCCCCATTGACAAGATATACCTGGAGTTCGGCAAGGCCTTTGAGGAGCAGTTCGTTGGCCAGGACCCCCATGAGAACCGGAATATCTTAAAGACCCTTGAAATCGGCTGGAAACTTCTGGGAATGCTGCCCAGGGAGGAGCTGGACCGGATTGACACCAAGGTTCTGGACGAATATTATCAACCATCCCAGGAATGAGGTGATGTAAATGGACCCAAATACATTTCCCACTAAAGGCAACCTGATCCGGTCCAAGAACTCCCTGGTGCTGGCCAGACAGGGCTATGGACTGATGGATAAAAAGCGGAATATCCTGATCCGGGAACTGATGGGCCTCATCGATGAGGCCAAGGGCATACAGTCGGAGATTGATTCTACCTTCCGAGCCGCATACGCAGCCCTTCAGAAGGCCAACACCCAGCTGGGCATCAACTATGTACAGGAGGTGGGTACCTCGGTGCCGGTAGACAGCACGGTGAAGATCAAGTCCAGGAGTATCATGGGGACAGAGATCCCCTTGGTGCAGCACGAGCAGAAGCCCCTGCAGCTGACCTATGGCTTCTACAACACGTCGGAGTCCTTAGACCAGGCCAGATACCACTTTGAGCGGGTGAAGGAGCTGACCATCAAGCTGTCCATGGTGGAGAACTCCGCCTACCGGCTGGCCAACAGTATCAAAAAGACCCAGAAGCGGGCCAACGCCCTGAAGAATATTACAATTCCCAAATTCGAGAATCTGTCCAAGAGCATTTCCGAGGCTCTGGAGGAGAAGGAGCGGGAAGAATTCACCCGCCTGAAGGTGATCAAGCGGAACAAAGAAAATGCCTGATAGAAGGATAGGAGACGACCCATGCGGACATTTGAAGATCTGGTAGGAATCATCGCCGAACTGCGCTCCGACCACGGCTGCCCGTGGGATAAGGAGCAGACATTTGAGAGTTTGAAGGTATGTCTGGCCAATGAGACACAGGAAGTGTTTGACGCGGTGGACAACAGGGACATGGAAAATCTCTGCGAGGAACTGGGGGATGTGCTGCTCCAGGTGGTGCTGAACAGCCAGATTGCCAGCGAGCAGGGACTCTTCACAATTGACGATGTAATTGACGGTTTATGTCAAAAAATGGTACGCCGCCACCCCCACGTATTCGGTGATGTAAAGGTCAATTCTGTGGAGGAAGGACTGGCACTTTGGAATGAGATAAAATTGCAGGAAAAAGCCAAAAAACCTTGACAAATCGTAGAGAAACAGCTATAAATGATTAGGTACACTTGTGACTAGTAAGGGTAAAAATTCCGGCTGCCTGCCGGATCATATTTTAGGAGGAAAAATTGATGAATAAGACAGAGTTGATCGCAGCAGTTGCTGAGAAGGCAGAACTTTCCAAAAAAGATGCAGAAAAGGCAGTTAAGGCTTTTACTGATGCAGTAGCAGAGGAACTGGTTAATGGCGGTAAAGTTCAGTTAGTTGGCTTCGGTACTTTTGAAGTATCCGAGAGAGCTGCAAGAGAGGGAAGAAATCCCAAGACCGGCAAGACCATGACGATCGAGGCTTCCAAGACTCCTAAGTTCAAAGCTGGCAAGGCTCTGAAGGATGAGGTAAATAAGTAATTCATGAGACTGGACAAGTTTCTGAAAGTATCCCGTTTGATTAAGCGCAGAACCGTAGCCAACGAGGCCTGCGACGCGGGACGGGTCCTGGTTAACGACGAGCCGGCCAAGGCTTCCGTGGCAGTAAAAACCGGAGACATAATCGAAATACAGTTTGGCGCGAAGGCAGTCCGTGTGGAAGTTCTGGACGTACAGGAGACTGTAAAGAAGGACGAAGCAAAGGAATTGTACCGTTATCTTTGATTTTAGGGTATAAAATGGCCAACCTCCTAATATATTTAACATAGGTTAGATATATTAGGAGGTTTTTGCATGGAAGAAAAGTTAAACGGCCGCCTGCACAAGCTGGTAATCCAGAACCGGTCGGCGGGCAGCATAACGGGAATTGCAGATGTGGTGTCCTTCGATGAGAACGCCATTGTGCTGGACACGGACATGGGACTTTTGACCATCCGGGGGAAAGAACTCCACGTCAGCAGGCTGACGCTGGAAAAGGGCGAGGTGGATGTGGACGGCACCATCGACAGCCTGACCTATTCCTCCAATGATGCCTTGAGGAAATCCGGGGAGTCTCTGTTCACCCGCCTGTTTAAGTAGCGGGGGTAGGGATATGAGCACTCTGATTCAATATGAGGCCTGGCTGCTGGGGCTGAGTCTGGCCACAGGGGCCTGGCTTATGCTGGCCTATGATACCCTGAGAGTATTCCGCCTGATGATCCGCCACGGCCCGGTGTGGACGGGTATTGAAGACTTTATCTACTGGATGTATGCGGGTGTGGTGACCTTTATGCTGCTCTATGAGCAGAACGACGGGGGCCTGCGCGCTTATGTGATTGTGGGCGTTTTGGCCGGTATGGTTTTATATGACAGAATTATCAGCAGATTTTTCTTTAAGGGCTTGAAAAAACTTTGCAAAAAGTTTACAATAAAATCACAGAAAAATAAGCAAAATGTAACCAGTAAGAAACAGGCTCAAAAAGTTGGTGATTGATTAAGATGAAGACGTATGGAAAATCTAGGCGCGTGCGGCGGGACAAGTGGGCTAACCGCATGGCGATAATGGGTATCACTATGGTGGTCGTATGCCTTGCCGTTGTAATCAATGCCAAGGGAGCCAGCCTGAAGAAATCCGATCTGGAATATAAGATCAGGGTAGAGAACCTGGAAGCCCAGGTGGCCGCGGAGGACAAGCGGACCGAGGAATTACAGGACTACAAGATCTATGTGAAAACTAAAGAATATGCGGAAGAGGTGGCAAAGGAGAAGCTGGGCCTGGTGAACCCGGACGAGATTCTCATCAAGCCCAAGCAATAACTGGTGTACTAGAGCGTGTCTTAAAATTCATTCCCGTCATCTGCACGCCCCACTTTGCGGCATATTTGGCCCCAATTCAGTCAACGTAGCCCACTACGCCTCCTTCATCGGGGCCAAATCTCCCACAAAGTGTGACGCACAGCTGA
>URUZ01000169.1 GCA_900551225.1 uncultured Clostridium sp. | reverse complement strand
CTTCAGGAGTTTGTGGATGACATGAGCAACTGGTATGTGAGAAGAAGCCGTGAGCGTTTCTGGGCAAAGGGCATGGAGCAGGATAAGATCAATGCCTATATGACGCTGTATACCGCCCTGGTGACGGTTGCCAAGACTGCGGCTCCCATGATTCCCTTTATGACGGAGCAGATCTACCAGAACCTGGTGGTGAATATTGATTCCAGCGCTCTGGAGAGCGTGCACCTGTGCGACTTCCCCGTTGCCAACGAGGACTGGATTGATACGAAGCTGGAGTCCGACATGGACGAGGTGTTAAAGACTGTGGTTATGGGCCGCGCCGCCAGAAACACGGCCAACATCAAGAACCGCCAGCCCATCGCCCGGATGTATGTGAAGGCCGATCATGAGCTGTCCAGATTCTATGTGGAAATCATTGAGGATGAGCTGAATGTGAAGCAGGTGACATTTACCGACGATGTGCGGGCATTTACCTCCTACACCTTCAAGCCCCAGTTAAAGACCGTGGGCCCCAAATACGGCAAGCTGCTGGGCAATATCCGCCAGGCTCTGGCCGGTATCGACGGAAGCGCAGCCATGGACACCCTGAATGAGAGCGGACAGCTGACCTTTGACTTCGCAGGCCAGGAGGTGGTTCTGACCAAGGACGATCTGCTGATCGACGTGGCCCAGAAGGACGGCTATGTGACCGAGGAGGACAACTATGTTACGGTTGTGCTGGATACTAACCTGACCCCTGAGCTGGTTGAGGAGGGATTTGTCCGTGAGATCATCAGCAAGATCCAGACCATGCGCAAGGAAGCCGGTTTTGAAGTAATGGACCACATCCACGTGTTCCAGGACGACAATGACAAGATTGCGGAGCTTTTAAAAGCACACGCGGACGAGATCAAGGGCGAGGTCATGGCCACTGCCATCAGCCTGGGCCAGATGAGCGGATACGCTAAGGAATGGAATATCAACGGCGAAAAAGTTATGCTCGGTGTTGAAAAGACTGTGAAATGATGTTAAAATGATGAAGGCGGGGTGCACATAAGCGTCACCCCGTTTTTGCGGTTGAAAATACTATTTTGAAATACACTGTAATCTAAATAGTCCGTGGCATGCGGACAGGGAATCAGGAGGTTTATATGAATAAAGGCTTTAATAAGGAGACATTCAAACACACGGTTGTGGACAATGTGAAGAATATGTTCCGCAGGACCATCGACGAGGCGACCCCCCAGCAGGTATTCCAGGCTGTGGCCTATGCGGTGAAGGACGTGATCATCGACGAGTGGATTGCAACTCATAAAGAGTATGAGAAGCAGGACGCCAAGACCGTGTATTATCTGTCCATGGAATTCCTCATGGGCCGCGCTCTGGGCAACAACATCATCAATATCTGCGCCAGACAGGAGATCCAGGAGGTGCTGGATGAGCTGGGCTTTGATTTAAACGCCATCGAGGACCAGGAACCGGATGCTGCCCTTGGCAACGGCGGCCTGGGACGTCTTGCGGCATGTTTCCTGGATTCCCTTGCAACCCTGGGCTACCCTGCATACGGCTGCGGCATCCGCTACCGTTACGGCATGTTCAAGCAGCAGATTGAGAACGGCTACCAGATTGAGGTGCCGGACAACTGGCTGAAGGACGGCAACCCCTTTGAGATCCGCAGGCCGGAGTATGCCATGGAGATCAAGTTCGGCGGCTATGTGCGCATCGAGAACAAGGACGGCAGGAACCGCTTTATCCAGGAGGGGTACCAGTCGGTTATGGCCATTCCCTATGACCTGCCGGTAATCGGCTACGGCAACAATGTGGTCAACACCCTCCGCATCTGGGATGCCCAGCCCATCAACACCTTCAACCTGGATTCCTTTGACCGGGGCGACTATCAGAAGGCGGTGGAGCAGGAGAACCTGGCCAAGACCATTGTGGAGGTGCTCTATCCCAACGACAACCACTATGCGGGCAAGGAGCTGCGCCTGAAACAGCAGTATTTCTTCATCTCAGCCAGCGTTAAGCGCGCTGTGGCAAAGTACAAGGAGAAGCACGAGGATATCCGCAGGCTCCATGAGAAAGTGGCGTTCCAGCTCAACGATACCCATCCCACAGTGGCGATCCCGGAGCTTATGCGCATCCTTTTAGACGAGGAAGGGCTGACCTGGGAGGAGGCATGGGAAGTGACCACCAAGACCTGCGCCTACACCAACCATACCATTATGAGCGAAGCTCTGGAGAAATGGCCCATCGAGCTGTTCTCCCGCCTGCTTCCTAGAATTTACCAGATTGTGGAGGAGATCAACCGACGTTTCATCAGTCAGATTCAGGCCAGATATCCGGGCAACAGCGATAAGCTCAGCAAGATGGCCATCATCTACGACGGCCAGGTGAAGATGGCGTACATGGCCATTGCGGCCAGCTTCTCTGTCAACGGCGTGGCCAGACTCCACACGGAGATTTTGAAGAAACAGGAGCTGAAGGATTTCTATGAGATGATGCCTGAGAAGTTCAACAACAAGACCAATGGCATCACCCAGAGGCGTTTCCTGCTTCACGGCAACCCGCTGCTGGCTGACTGGGTCACCTCCAAGGTGGGGGATGAGTGGATTACCAACCTGCCCCATATTGCCAAGCTGGCTGTGTATGCGGACGATTATAAATGTCAGCAGGAGTTCATGAACATCAAGTACCAGAACAAGGTCCGCCTGGCTAAATATATTAAAGAACACAACGGAATCGATGTGGACCCCCGCTCCATTTTCGACGTGCAGGTGAAGCGTCTCCATGAATACAAGCGCCAGCTGATGAACATCCTTCATGTGATGTACCTGTACAACCAGCTGAAGGATAACCCCAACATGGATATGGTTCCCAGAACATTCATATTCGGCGCCAAAGCGGCGGCAGGCTACAGGCGCGCCAAGCTGACCATCAAGCTGATCAACTCCGTGGCGGATGTGATCAACAACGACAAGACCATCGGCGGCAAGATCAAGGTGGTATTCATCGAGGATTACCGCGTATCCAACGCGGAGCTGATCTTCGCCGCTGCGGACGTCAGCGAGCAGATTTCCACTGCCAGCAAGGAGGCCAGCGGCACGGGCAACATGAAGTTTATGCTTAACGGCGCCCTGACCCTGGGCACCATGGACGGCGCCAATGTGGAGATCGTGGAGGAAGTGGGAGAGGACCGGGCATTTATCTTCGGCATGTCCTCTGATGAGGTAATCCACTATGAGAACCAGGGCGGATACAATCCCATGGAGATCTTCAACAATGACCAGGAGATCCGCCGGGTGCTGATGCAGCTGATCAACGGCTATTTCTCACCCCAGGACCCGGAGCTGTTCCGCGACATTTACAATTCCCTGCTGAACACCAAGAGCAGCGACAGGGCGGACACTTACTTTATCCTGAAGGATTTCCGCTCCTATGCGGATGCCCACAAGAAGGTGGATCAGGCCTACCGCGACGAGGCCTGGTGGGCGGAATCTGCTATCCTGAACGTGGCCTGTTCCGGCAAGTTCACCTCAGACCGCACCATTGAGGAGTATGTGAGGGATATCTGGCACCTGGAGAAGGTTCAAGTTGAAATGTAATCCGGCTGAAAATTAACACAATATATGTGAAGGGGCTGTGCCGCAGCAAGTTTGGGCATGGCCTCTCATCGTTCAATCCGCCCCGGCGGATTGGTGCGTGGATAAAGAGGAGCAACCATGAGACTGAAGGACAAAATACCCGGAGATTTTTATAAGCTGTTCGCCAGCAAATACAGGGAACATTATATATCCTTTCTGCTGGCCATCTATGAGGAGACCACCAGACTGTACTCCGCCCTCAGCCTGACTGAGGCGGAGTGCAGGGCCATAATTGACGAGTGTATGGACCGGGACGGGCTGGTGGCCTCGGACACAGAGGATCTGGACGAGGGGGAGAGCCTGGTCTACAGCCCGGGCTCCGCCCGTTTCCTGGGGAATCTGACCCAGTGGGGGTGGCTGAAGCGGGATTTTGACGAGCGCATCAACAGCTATTATTATTCCTTTCCTGGCTACGGGCTGGCCTACATGGACGTGTTTAAGAAGCTGTGGAGCGAGGAGGATGATTTAAGCCATGAGAGCATCCGCGCTGTGTACAGTCTGCTTCACACCTATCTGACGGACCGGGAGAAGGACCCCGAGATCCTGGCCGATGCCCTGAAAGCCTCCCGCCGGCTGGTGCAGCTGCTGTCCAACATGCAGGACGGCATGCGCACCTATTTTGATGAGCTGTCCAGGCAGAAGGAGATCCGGGGCGTCCAGCAGGTGCTGGTGGACGAGATCAACAATGCGGACAGCCAAAAGTATGCGCTGCTGACCAGCACCGACAGCTTCTACCGTTATAAAGAGGCGGTGAAGGAGATCGTCCAGGAGATTCTGGAGGTCAATGAGAGACGGCGGGAGGAGCTGGAGGAGGAGCTGCGGGAGATGGCGGCGGAACATGAGGGCGGAGCGGGAAGCCCGGAACATGGGGCCCGCGGCCCGGCCGGCCGGGATGGCGCGCCCCCGCTGAATTCCTTCCATCCATCAGTCAGAAGGCGCCTGCGGCGCATCGAACAGTCCAGGGAAGCGGATTCCTTTATCTATCAGCTGGAGCGGGAATTCGACTTTATTGAGATCAAGTACAACCGGCTCATAGAGCAGAAAGCAGTGTTTGCCGCCCGGGCCAACGCCAGGATCAAATACCTGCTGCGGGAGGGCGAGGAGACGGACGACAACCTGATGGCCTTCATCGGCGTGCTGCTGCGGTGCCAGAAGCAGGGGGAGATGCTGGAAGATCTGTCCAGGGACCTCTGCCTCACCACCTTAAGCCGGATTGTGGGGGAGAACAGCTTCTACGCAAAACGGGATGAGAAGCGGGAGTTTGTGCCCGCTCCGCCTGAGACGGCGCCTGAGGAGACGGCCAGGGACATGGAGGACTTCGTGGTCCGGCCGGAGTACACCCAGAAGGAGATAGACGCCTTTATACGGAAGAACATGGCAAATGGCCGGTTTGAGGTGACGGAACAGACTGTTTTCGATGTGACGGATCTGGAGAAGCTGCTGTTTGTATGGCGGGACGCCTCGGTGGGGGAGTACGGCATGCAGATAACGGGCACGGACAATGAACCAGTGAGAAAATACGGCTACAAATACACCAAATTCACCATGGAAAAGAGTGAGAATACGGATGATTGAGTACATAACCAGCTTAACGCCCCAGGAGGCGGAGGAACTGAAGAAAACCATACGGGATCTGATGCGCCAGAGCTGTATCATAGAGACCAAGTATGATACGGAGCGGGACTGCTTAAAGGACAATCCCAGATACAGGATATGCATGCGCCACAGGGAATTCCTGACGGACTATTTTGACGTTATGGGCTGTACCCTGGTCTATGACCCCCAGGATCATTTTTTCCGCCTCACAGGGGACGGCGTGAGTACGGAGAAATTCAGCGAGCCGACAACCCTGTTTATCCTGCTAATGAAGCTGATCTACAAGGAGAAGATCATGGGCGAGGGGCTGCGGGCCACTGTGACCACCCTGGAGGAGATCCGCCGCCATGGCATGGACACCGGGCTGCTCACCAGGAAACTGACGGACAGGGAGGTCTATGACGCGGTGTCGGTGATGAAGAACCATCAGATGGTTGAGATCCCCTGTGCCATCGGGGATCTGGAGGACGACACCCCCATATACATGTACAACATGATCAATGTGTTCTGCAGCGGCTTTATCATCACCCAGCTGTATCAGAAATACGTATCCGAGGCCTCTGTTGAGGAGGACCAGGCTCTGCAGCAGGCCATGGATCTGAACGGGGAAGGAGCGGCAGGCCATGAGACAGTATAAGAAGATTATCACACGGCTGCTGATCAACAACTGGGGCGGCATCGGCCACCAGGTGATGGAGCTCAACGAGTATGTGAACCTGTTCAGCGGCATGAGCGGCTCCGGCAAATCCACGGTGATGGATGCCATCCAGGTTCTGCTTTACGGCAGCCTGTCCCAGAACTTTTTGAACAAGGCTGCGGATGAGAAGAACCGCCGGACCGTCATGACATACCTGCGGGGCGCCCAGAAGGACGGCACCTCCAACCGCGGGGACCGGGACTTCTGCGCCAACCTGGTGATGGAGATAAAGGACACAGTGGACGACAGCTTCCGCTGTATCGGCGTGGCCTTTGACGTGCGCTCCGGGGACCAGGACATCAATAAATATGCATTTTTCTCCCACGATGGAAAGCTGGATCAGAGCCTTTACCGCAATGGACAGGGCATTCCCCTGATGGTGAAGGAGCTTGGCGCACTGGTGAAAACCCATGTGAAGGACCCTGACGGCAGATCCCGGGGGGAGGATATCAACCGGGTGTACCCCACCAATGACGCTTATCAGACCGTGCTTTACGACCAGATCTTCGGCTATATTGACGGCAAGCGGTTTATCACCATGGAGAAGAGCGCCGTGGCGTTAAAGATGTCCAACGGCGTGGGCCAGTTTATCAGGGACTACATGTTCCCCAAGAGCAACAGCGAGGCCATTGACAAGATCAGCCGCCAGCTGGGGGATTACACGGACATCCGGGATACCCTTCTGGATATGGAGCACCGACTGGAGCTGCTGAAGGCTGTAAATGAGAAGAACGGGCAGCTGACAGTGGCCAGGGCAGCTGTGCTTCAGTATGAGTACATCTTAAAACGTCTGCGGATTCTGGGCATTGAGGAGGAGATCGCAAAATGCAGGGCCGCCCAGGCAGGCCATATCCTGCTGCGGGACTCCCTGATCCAGAAGCGGGACCAGCTGAAGGCGGAATTAGATGCCGTGCACAGCGAGCTGGTGGAGATCGAGTCCGCCCTGAAGGCCAGCGACTATGGGAAGCTGAAAGAACAGCTGGCCCAGCTGGACGAGACCATCACCCTGTTAAACGGCAACTGCGCTGTCTGGGACCGCTTTGTTTCCTCCCTTCTGCTGTGGGAGGAAAATGAGCCGGTCTACGACCTGGTGGGCAACCTGGCGCTCCAGGCCATGGAGGACATACGGGCGGGGAAGGTGAGCGAGGCCGCGGTGGAGGATCTCAGGAAAGGCCTGAAGGAGACCATGGACGAGGTCAACGAGGAGCGCGACAATCTGGCCCAGGAGCGCCGGGATGTGAACCGGGAGCTGAAGGAGAAGAAGGAACGTCTGGCCGACTGGAAGAGCGGGCAGAAGTCCTACCGGAACCGTGCCGGGCTCAAGGAGGCCCAGAGAGCGTTGGAGCAGGCCATATTCCGGGAGACGGGCAGCAATGTGAAGGTGAGCATCCTGGCGGATACATTTGACGTGAAGGAGGCGGCCTGGAAGGACGCGGTGGAGGGGCGGCTGGCCCGGGTGAAATACAGCCTGATCACGCCGCCCGCCTACTCCCACACTGCCGCCGTGCTGTTCAGGGACATGGAGCAGTTTGAAAATGTGGACCTGCTGCATGTGGAAAATATTGTAAAAGATGGGCCGGAGGCCAGGGAACAGTCCCTGTATGGGGCGGTAAAGACAGACGTGGATTATGTGGATGCCTGTCTGAAGCATTTCCTGGGAAGGGTGATGAAATGTGAAAGCGTGGAGGACTTGGAGCAGGTCCGGGACGGCGTCACACAGGACTGCTATTCCTACAGTAATTATACCCTGCGCCATCTGAACCGGAAGGATTACCGCGACAACGCCTGTATCGGGCGCACGGTTCCCAAGTCCAGGATCGACCAGCTGGAGGCGGAGACAAAGGCCCTGGAGGAAACGGTGAAGGAGCTGACCGGGCACATTACGGCCCTGGAGCAGGCCAGGACCTATGAGAACCTGGTCCAGGAGAACAGCTATTATCTGAACCTGTTCTCAGCCAGGGCGGAGCTTAAGAAGAACGAGACCCGCAGGGTGAAGCTGGCCCGCCAGCTTGAAGAACTGGAACAGGGCGCCATGCGTGAGCTGAGAGAGCGGCTGGCAGCCGCCAGGGAGCGCTATCAGTCCAAGGAGGACGAGTACACAAAGGCAGGCAGCGATCTGAATAAGACAGAGCGGGATTTAGGTTCCGCTGAGACAGAGCTGAGGCTGCAAAATGCCAGCCTTCTGGAGGCTATGGCAGGCTTTACACCCAACGGCGGGGAGGATGAGAAGATCCGGGAGAGGCTGGAGGGCCGCAGCCTGAATTCCTACCGGGGAGAGGTCTTAAAAGGCCTGGAGTCCAGCCGGGCGGAGGTGGAGCGCTATACCGGCGAGCGCCTCAATGCCAGGCTTAAATTTGACCGGGAGTACCCCGCCTGCGGCCTGGAGGGCACAGAGGAGACCAACAGGCCCTACGACGAGCTTCATGAGCGTTACAGCCGCCAGTATGTGGAGGAGTACAAGGTTGATTTTGACAACAAATGCCGCCAGGTATACCAGAGTCTGCGGGACAATGTGATCTCCTCCATTCACGGGGAAATCAAGGCTGCCTACCGTCAGGTGCGGGAGGTGAACAAGGTGCTGGGCGCCACCACATTTTACGACAGTGTGTACAAGATCGGCATTGTGCCTGCCTCCAATGAGAACAGCCAGTTCTACGACATGCTGATGGCTCCGGAGCTGGACAGCAAGGTGGTGTCCGCCGATGATGTGGAGGGCCAGATCAGCTTTGGGGACGAGGCCTTTGAGCGGAAATATGAGCGGGAGATCCAGCTGCTGGTAGAAAAGTTCATACCGGAGCGCTCCGGGGACGAGAAGGAGGCTGCCAGGAAACGGGCGGACATGGAGAAGTACGCGGATTACCGCAATTATCTCACCTTCAACATGTACGAGGTGACCACCGGTGAAAACGGCGTGGAGAAGCGGATTCCCGTGGATGAGATGGCGGGCAATGACTCCGGCGGCGAGGGGCAGAATCCCAAATACGTGGCGCTGTTCGCAGGCTTTGCCCTGCTGTTCGCCTACCAGAACAACAGGGACAGCCGCATCCAGGTGGTACTGCTGGACGAGGCATTTTCCAAGATGGACAAGACCAGAAGCTCGGTGTGCTTAAACTATGCCAGGAAGCTGGGCCTGCAGGTGATCATCTGCGTGCCTGATGAGCGGCTGATGACATTGGTTAAGAATGTGGACTGTGTGTACAGCTTCCGGCGGTTTAAGAACCAGATATCAATGCTGATGATCGACAAGGGCAGTTACCTGGATATGCTGGAAGGGAAGGAGAGCGGGGGAACGGAACATGCCGGAGATGACGCTGTTGGAGTGGATTCTGGAGAAGAATAATACAGAAGGCTGGCGAGCCGGAAACGTAACCGGGGAGAAGCACCCTGAGATAACCGGGGAGGTTTTGAGGCGGGTGGGCAGAGGGCCTCTGATGGAGCAGGCGGCCCAATTGGAGGCTCTTGGGCTGATCCGTGTTGACCGCAGGGAGTTGGGCAGCGATATCAGCCGGGTCCATTACCGGATAGAGGATGTGGACCGGATGTACCAGCTGGCCGGACTGCCCAATCCCAGAAGAGAGCTGGAGCAGGCCAGACAGCGGGTGGACGCCTGCAGAAGGGAGCTGGCTTCACGGGCATTTGACCCCTACTATGAGGAATTGCTGAGACAGATAGACGGTGGGAATATACCGAAAAATGTGAAAATTCCTCACTTCCTTGAAGGGCTGAATGCGGCCGCGGACAATTCGGAACCAGTGTGGGAAGCCCAGTTCAGCGCCAGAGTATTCAATCATTCTAAGGTATTTAAGGAGACGTTAAAGCCGCGTCTGCTGACAGTTCTGAGAAAGTACGGGCCGGGTATTGATGACGGGATGTCGGATGGGGAGGTTTTGGCCGAGTTCGGTATCTTTACCTATTCCCAGACCCTGCAGTTTAAAGGGCCGCTGACAGTACAAACCCGGCAGGGGCGGGAGGAGGAGTCCGCTGTGATAGGCCGGTTTAATGGGAATCAATTCCCTTACGGGACCGTACTGAACGCCCAGACCCTGGAGCACAGCCGCCCCAGCGGTCTGGAAGGCATCCGGCGGGTCATCACCATTGAGAACCAGGCCAATTATGAATCGGCAGTTTACAGGGCGGATACCCTGTATGTGTTCTGTCACGGATTTCTTTCGCCCAAAGAGCGCGAGTTTCTGAAAATGATTCCCGCCGCAGCAGAACCGGAGACGGAATATCTGCATTGGAGCGATATGGATTATGGCGGAATCCGCATCTACCGATACATGAAGAAACACGTGTTCCCTGAGGTTTTGCCCTTACATATGGACAGAGACTCTTACTTAAAATATCTTAAGGCAGGCTGTGTTATCCCCATTGACACAGGAAAGCGCAGGAAGCTGGATGCAATGGACGCACAGGAGCTGGAAGAACTGAAGCAGTGCATATTGGAATACGGGATGGAGATCGAGCAGGAACATCTTTTGAAAGGGAGGTTACAGCAGCATGTATGATAAATTGACTCAAAGTGATATTGACAAGATGAAAGAGGAGATTGAGCACCGCAGGCTGGTGGTCCGCAAGGAAGCGCTGGAGGCGGTGAAGGAGGCCAGAGCCCACGGAGATCTCAGTGAGAATTTTGAGTACAAGGCGGCCAAGCAGGACAAGAACCGCAATGAGAGCCGGATACGGTATCTGGAGCGGATGATCAAGACGGCCAGGGTTATTTCCGAAAAATCTTCCACGGACGAGGTGGGTATCAATGACACGGTGGTGGTCTATATTCCGGATGATGATGAGACTGAGACTTATAAGATTGTCACTACAGTCCGGGGGAATTCTTTAAAGGGCCTGATCAGTATCGATTCTCCTTTGGGCAAGGCCCTGGTGGGCCGTAAGATGGGGGATAAGGTGTATGTGAAGGTGGATGAACATTTTGGGTATGAGGCGGAGATACGTTCCATTGACAGTTCTACGG
>URUZ01000168.1 GCA_900551225.1 uncultured Clostridium sp. | reverse complement strand
TTGCTGTATGCTCTTTACTGAGATCCGGATCAATACTATCATGATGATAAGGAGAGTAAGAGTTTATGGATGTAATTTATGTTGAGAATCTGACGAAGCAGTACCGCGGCGGCGTGCGTGCGCTGGACGGTCTCTCCCTGACGGTAAGGGAGGGAGAGATATTTGCGCTGCTGGGGCAGAATGGGGCGGGGAAGTCAACGCTGATCAATATCCTGACCACATATCTTAAGCCCACTGAGGGCAGGGCGCAGGTGCTTGGAAGGGATATTTATACCCAGTCCTCGGCAGTCCGCGCCGTGATTGCCTGTGTGGCCCAGAGAACCTCTATTGACACCTATTTATCCCTTGAGGAAAACATGATGTTCCAAAGCCGCCTGTACAAGATCCCAAAGGAGGAGGCAAAAGCCAGGATGGCCCGGCTGATCGATGGCTTTTGCCTGGCGCAGTATCTGAAATACCCGGTGGCCACCTACTCAGGAGGGGTCAGAAGGCGGCTGGATATTGCGCTGAATATGATGTCCGGCCCCAGAATCCTGTTCCTGGACGAGCCGACCGTGGGCATGGATATCCAGTCCCGCCGGGCCATGTGGGAAATGATGAAAAGCATCCGCCAGGACTATGGCACCACCATTTTTCTGACCACCCATTATCTGGAAGAAGCGGACAGCTTAAGCGATACAATCTGTATTATGAGGGACGGAAGGAACGTCATACAGGGCAGTCCGGGCGGTCTGCGCGGCTACCTGCGGCAGGCGCAGCTGAAGATCACATTTCAGGACAGGGAGGCGGCTGAGAAGGCCGTTTACAGCCTGACAGGAATATTCGGAGGCAGGGAGGTCAAACTGAGGGAAGAAGCGGTTCTGATACCGGCTGAGAACGGGCAGGCGGATTTGTCGCAGGCAGCCCATTTCCTGCTGGAACAGGGGGCGGGAGTCATGGGAATCGGGATTACAGAACCCACTATAGAGGACGTGTTCATCCGTTTGACGGGCAAAGAGGAGGACTGCGCATGAATGTGATCACATTGCTGAGGCGGAATATAAAATGGCGTTTTCATAATGCATTTACCATTGTTATTACCATTTTGCAGCCCATGCTGTGGCTGGTCCTGTACAGCGCTGTGGCGGGCCAGTCCATGAAAGGCCTGGGCATTCCAAATTATACTGCCTTTATTATGCCTGGGCTGGTGGTGCTGGTGTCCTTTGGCGCATGCAGCAGCAGCGGGATAATGAATTACTTGATGAAGGCGGACGGAAGCTTTTACCGCATTCTGACCGCGCCGGTGCAGCGGAGCGCCATTGTCATGGGGCAGCTGCTGGAGGCGGTGCTGTGCACGTTCCTGGAGGTGGGGATCATGTTTGGGGCAGGCGCGTTTTTTTCTGTGAGGATCGCCTCCGGGCTTTCGGGATTCCTGGCAATTGTTCTGCTTGTATTTCTGACTTCTCTTTTTATGGCAGGGCTGTCCTATGCGGTCAGCCTGAGCCTGCCCAATGAGGTGGCATATGAGACGGTGATGAACGCTGTTGTGCTCCCGGTATTTTTCCTCAGCACAGCGCTGTTCCCGGCAGATACCCTGACAGGGGCGCTGAAAATGGCGGTGGATTTAAACCCATTTACCCATGTCATCAATGCGCTGCGGGCGTTGATCCTTCAGGGCGGCATTGAGACAGCGGCGCTGCTTAAGGTGGCGGTAATGATGGCGGTTCTGTGCGTTCTCAGCTATAACTGGGCTTTTAGCAGGCTGAGCAGGGAGAATGTCAAGTAGAGATGGGAGATACCGGTCAGGCTTCCATCTGGCCCTGAAGCATCACTGTCAGGATAAACCGGTTCCCCTTTACCTGGCAGTCCGCGCTGCCCAGATATTTCTCAGCGCTTTTCCTGATATTCTGAAAGCCAAGCCCATGCCATACTGTGTCGGCCTTCCTGGTTGCAGGGGACAGGTCTGCAGGATTTTGATATAGAATACCGTCAAAGCTGTTCTGGATCACAATAAAGAACATGTTGGTTTTACAGTAGGAGGTGACCTCGATATCCAGGACGGCCTCCGGCTCCTGGGATCTCAGGTTCTGGCAGGCCTCAAGGGCGTTGTTCAGGGCGTTGTTTAAGATGATGCTGATATCAAATGCACTGATCCCAAGATCCGATGGAAACAGGAAGGAACAGTTAAAGGCCGCGCCGATAGCCCTGGCCTGGCTCAGCTTGCCGTTGAGCACCACGTCTGTGACGGGATTGCCGGTGTGCAGCGAGTAGTTAAAGGTGTCCAGGGACTTCCCGATGCCCGCCAGATAGCCGCCCAGCTCGCTCTCCTCCTCATCCACTGCGATCCCCTGGGCGGCAAGAAGGCTCTTGATGTCAAACAGATAGTTCTGCATATCGTGCTTCACTGCCCGGATTCCATTGTAGAGCTGTTCAATCTCCCCAATGTGGTCCTGCATCTGCCCCATCTCCTGTTCCAGGATCACTGTGCGGCCCTTTTCTTCCATGTATTCCAGAAGCTGCTGATAGATATCATAGGCATACAGGATGCAGAGCATGGTGGTCACTATGAGCAGAGGGGTCAGCAGGTACAGCACGATGCCGTAGTTGGTGGCCCAGTCCACAGCTTTCTGGAAAAACAGGAATTTTTTCTCAAGCTCCAGAAACAGATAGACGATCAGGCCGGCAAAGCTGGGCATCAGCAGGAAGAGCAGCTCTTTTCTGTGGATGTGATCCAGGGAATATCTCATGCCCCGGACCAGCTTCCGGACAGACAGGGCCAGGACAATACAGGTCAGAATCAGACTGAAACAGGTGCTGGTATCCAGCGTCAGCTCATAACCCAGACCCATGGGATACGGCGTCTCAAAAAAGGGCCAGGTGGGAAAGGTGGCGAGCACAATGTCTGGAAAACGGAACAGGCCATAGTGCAGCCACATAAGCATATCAATGAAGAACCACAGGCTGCTGCACAGGGAGATCAAGGCCCAGAAGGTGACGATCACATAGCCCTTCAGGCTGGCGGACCCTTTATAGAAGCAAATGGTAAAGCCGATCAGGATCAGGAGATGGCCCCAGACCTCCGTTCTGCTGCCAAGCTGGCTATTAGACAGCTGGACTGCGGCAAAGTAGAGCAGGGCCAGCAGCGGGGCTATCCGGCGTTTCCACTTGATGCGGCATTCCAGAAAGCTGTTCAGCAGATAGACCAGGCAGATGGATTCTGTCAGGAGCATTAAAAAAGAGATGTATGTTGAGACTGATATTAACCCGGCTGAATTCGCATAGAATTCCTGCATCTGGTCAGGCCCGATCACCTCCTGCTGGGTCGGAGTGTTGTCTAAAAAGGGAAATGCATTTTCAGCTGCGCTGTACAGTAACTGCCGGTAATACATGGCTGATCCTCCTGAGGGTATAAGTAGCCATATTATAGCATGTTTTCAGCAGATTGGCGATCCCGGTTCATTTAAATTGAGCAAGATTGATCAAAACAAGTCCCGTTCCATTGTTTATAATAGAATCTCAGCGAAAGGAGGTGGCACAGCGTGCACCGCATAGAAAAAGTTTCATTGGCAGTCAATTTTATAGAAGCCAATCTGAATGAAAAGCTGGATCTGGATACCATAGCCGGGGCGGTCTATTATTCAAAATACCATCTGCACCGCGTATTCTCAGATACGGTGGGCATGACCATCCACGACTATATCCAGCGCAGGCAGCTGACCGAGGCAGCCAAGCTTCTGGTATTTTCAGACAGGCCCATTCTTGAGATCGCCCTGTTATCAGGCTATGAAAGCCAGCAGGCATTTACAAATGTATTTACGGCGATGTACAAGATGCCGCCCAGTAAATACAGGGAGATAGAAGAATTCTACCCGCTTCAGCTGAGATTCAATCTGGAAGGGAGCTACAGTATGCTGGACGTAAAGGAGGATATCCGGTGGGATATCCAGTTGGCCGCGGAGGAGGATATCCCCTGCTGGATGGAGCTGGTACGGCTGATCATAAACGGATTTCCGCACCTTCATGAGGAGGAGTACATCGGAGTGCTGAAACAGAAGATCCGCACCGGACAGGCGCTGATCTTAAAGGACGGCAGGGCAGCCATCGGGGTCATGCTGTTCACCTATGAGACGGGCAGTATTGACTTCATGGGAAGCCACCCCCTGTACCGGAAAATGGGGATTCCAAAGGCATTTTTAGACAAGGTGATGGGGGAGCTGATCAGGGACAGGGAGATCAGCATCACCACCTACAGGGAGGGAGACAAGGCGGATACAGGCCAGCGCCGGGAGATCAAGGGGCTGGGATTCGCGGAGGCGGAGCTGTTGGTGGAGTATGGATATCCGACCCAGCGCTTTGTACTGCCGGGGGAGGCCGGCATATGATGAGAGAAGAGCGGACGATCCCATTTCCGGAGGAACTGATCCATCTGGAGGAGACCAACAGGAAGCTGGAAACAGCACTTTTAAAGGCAGAGGAGGATGTGGTCCGGGCGGACCGGGATTACATGGACTCCAAGCGGTATATGGCGGATCACAGAGGGGAGATCGATCCCCACGAGATGTTCCAGAACGAGCTGCTGCTGAGGCAGGCAGACCGGATCGGGGGAATCTCGGTGGACATACGGGACCGGATCGCCAAGCTGAAGGATTCGCCTTATTTTGCCCGCATTGACTTTCAGGAGAAGGGCGGCGTGGAGGCGGCCAGGTATTATATCGGCCGGTTTGCATTTAACTATGAGAAGGAGATGATGATCTTTGACTGGCGCGCCCCTGTGTCGGGCATGTTCTATGACTGTGAGACCGGGCCGGCGGCATTTCAGGCGCCCTCAGGGCTGATTGAGGGGGAGATGACCAGGAAACGGCAGTTTAAGATAAAGAGAGGCGTGATGGAATACGCCCTGGAAAGCTCGGCCAATGTCCAGGATGATGTGCTGCAGCGGGAGCTGAGCCACACCTCGGACGAGAAGATGAAATCCATCATCTCCACCATCCAGAAGGAGCAGAACCGGATCATACGCAGCGAGCGGGAGAACACCATGATTATCCAGGGCGTGGCCGGCTCAGGCAAGACCTCCATTGCACTGCACCGGATCGCGTACCTGCTGTACCGGTTTAAGAACCGGCTGAGCGCAAGGAATGTGGCTATCATAAGTCCCAATAAGGTGTTCGGGGATTATATATCCGGCGTGATCCCGGAGCTGGGGGAGGAGCCTGTCTTTGAGCTGGGGCTGGACGATATTGCAGGAATACAGCTGGAGCGGGTAATCGGCTTTGTCCCGGCAGGAGATCCGCTGGAGGACCATGATGAGGCCTGGGTCCGGCGGGTGCGCTTTAAGTCCACCCTGGAGTTTGTGAAGCGCATGGACAGGTATATTGAGGAACTGCCCGGGCGGATATTTGAGCCGGCCGACTATACATCCGGTACTTTTACAGCGCCGGGAGAATGGATCATGGCCAGGTTTCTGGCTTACGGCAGGTACCCGGTGAAGCGGAGGCTTCTGATGGTGGCTGAGGACATCCATGACCGTTTCCAGACAGCCAATATCATGGAGGACGAGGTGCCGGGGACAAAGGTGATACTGAAATGTCTGACTTCCATGTTAAAGATCAAAAGTCCTCTGGCCCTTTATAAGGACTTTTACCAGAGGGAGGAAAGCCCCGGGCAGTTTGCCATGGCTGCCAGGCAGACCTTGGAGTGGGCCGACGTGTACCCTTTTTTGTACCTTTACGGCGCTTTTGAGGGCCTTAAGGTGAGTGGGATCACTAAGCACCTGGTGATCGATGAGATGCAGGACTACACGCCCATCCAGTTCGCTGTGCTGAATCAGATCTTCCCCTGCCAAAAGACTATATTAGGGGATTACGGACAGTTTATTAATCCCAACCATCTGCACACCCTGGATGATTTAAGGCAGATGTATGAGGGGGCGGAGTTTGTGGAGCTGAACAAGAGCTACCGCTCCACCTACGAGATTATTACCTTTGCCAGGAGAATTCAGAATGTGGTTGCATTGGAGGCGGTGAGACGGCACGGGGAGGAACCGGAGCTGGTTCAATGCACGGACCGGAGGGAGGAGCTTATGCGGCTGGAGGCGGCGGTGCAGGCTTTTTCAGAAGGGGGAAATGGGGCCCTGGGGATCATTTTAAAGACAAACGCAGCGGCCCGGGAGTGGTTTGAAGCCCTGCCGGCGGCGTGTGAGGTGAACCTGATCACGCCGGAGAGCGCCACTTTTAGAAATGGGGTGTCCCTCACCTCGGTCCAGATGTCCAAGGGTCTGGAATTCGATGAGGTCGTCATCCTGGATGCGGACAGCGGGACATACTGTACGGATTACGACCGCAGCCTGCTCTATATTGCCTGCACCAGGGCCATGCACAGGCTGACCCTGATGTACACAGGGGAGCTGACAGGGCTGATTGACAGGGACATCTGAGACGGGGCGGCCCTGCCGGGGACCGGATTTAATCCTGCAGGAGGCGGAATGTGGATTTGTAGAAATCAATGATTCCGTCCTGCTTCATCCGGGACAGCTCCCGGGACAGGGCGCTGCGGTCAAGGTTAAGGTACTGTGCCATGGCTTTTCTGTCCATGGCAATGGTAAAGACAGGGCCTGTTTTACCCTCGGCGGCCCTTGTTAAGAAGGCCAGGATTTTTCCCCGGGCAGTCGGCCTCAGCAGGCAGTCGATGCGCTGGTGGAGCACCAGCCCTTTCTCTGCCAGAATCCCCATATAATTCTGCATCAGCCGCAGATGGCCGGGGCAGCTTAAAAGGCTGCTGTCCATCAGGCGGCCGAAGGATATAAAGAGAATGGTAGAGCCCTTCTGCACTTCCACGGACACAGGGCTTGTGTGGCTCGTTCCGGCAGCTAAAATCACCCCGATTTCGCTGCCCTTTTTTAACAGTGTGATTGTGATGGTCCGGCCTTCGGCGTCTGTTTTGAAGGACCGGCCATTTCCATTTAGGAGGAGGCCGAAGCTGCGGACGCAGCCGCCCTCCTCGATGATAACCGTATCCTGCCGGTATTCTGTGCTTCGCGCGTAGAGGCGGGGCAGCAGCTGTGCAGCCTCCTGTGGGCTGACGCCGGAGAACAGCTGGGTTTGGAGTATATCCTGAATTATATTTTTCATGTCTATTTGGTTGCCTGTGCAACTTACCTCCTGGGCCTATTGTATTATAATGAACAGAAAAACACAAGGAGGATGAATATGAAAATGCCGTTTACAATCCTGCTTTATGGAGCAGCCACAACTTGCCTGTTAGTCTCCTTTCACAGGGACAGGGGGAGGACGAGGGAGGCGGTGAGAAAGGCGGGCCGCATGCTCTTTGGGGTGCTGCCGCATTTTCTCACCATTTTCCTGGTCAGCGGTATGGTGCTGGCGGCGGGAAATGAGGAGACGATCAAGGCGCTGGTAGGCCGGGAATCCGGAGTATTGGGGCTGCTTCTGTCCGCCTTCACCGGAGCGGTGGCCCTGGTGCCTGTGCTGGCAGTGTTCCCGGTGGTGTCCCAGCTCCTTGAAAACGGGGCGGGGACAGCGCAGATGGCGGTATTCATATCCACCCTCACCACAGTGGGCGTCATGACGATCCCTCTGGAACGGAGATATCTGGGGCTGAGGACCGCCCTGCTGCGGAACCTGCTGTGCTTTATGGCAGCATTTGCCACATCTGCGGCGTTGGAGGCGGTGCTGGTATGAGGAAGTGGAAGGAGATAAAAGTAAAGAAATCCTGGTATGTTACAACCGCCGCATTTCTGGCCGGGCTGATGTTCTATCCGGGCGGTTCCGGGAAAATGATCGGTTATGCGGGCCTGGGCCTGGTACAGTTTCTGTGGAACCTGATCCCGGTGTTTATCTGCGTGGGGCTGATGGACGTGTGGATTGAGAGGGACAGGATGCTGCGGCTGATCGGGGCCGGCTCCGGGTTAAAAGGAAGTACGGCCGCTCTGCTGATGGGCATGGTGACCGCAATCCCCATCTACGCACTGCTGCCCATTGCGGGTATGCTCCTAAATAAAGGGGGGAGACTGGCCAATGTGCTGATCTTCCTGTGCGCCAGCGCCAGCATACGGATTCCGCTGCTGCTCTTTGAGGCCTCGTCCCTTGGCGTGAAATTCGCACTCTGCCGGTTCTTGATGAACCTGGCCGCGCTCCACGGGGTTGCATTTCTCACGGAGAGGCTGGCGGGTTCTGCTTCCCAACAAGGTAAATATTTGCTATGATAGTGGATATAGAAGGAGCTGAATATGATAAAATGTCCATTCTGCGGGGCCACTTACCCTGACAGCAGCAAAAAATGCCCCTACTGCCACAGCGAAAACCGCAGGGAGGCAGATCGGCGCTATAAGGAAAAATTAAAAGCCTTTGACCGGGAAGAACAACGGATCAGAGGGCTTCCGCAGATATTTGTAAAGAAATCTGCAAAAAAGCTGGCCCTGGCAGGCGGGGCGGCGGTTCTGGCCTGCATTGCAGCCAGTATGATTATGTTTGCGGCGGGCAGGGGGGAATCCGACAGCGTTTATCAGGCTATGCAGAACCATCTGGAGACTCTGGAAGCCTACTACGGACAGGGTGCATATGGGGATATTCATGAATATATGAAGGCGCATGAGCTGTATGGATCATCCTATGCCAAGTACCAGGAGACGGGGGAGGCGGCAGCCCTCCAAAGCCTTACGGAGGAGGGGATTCTGGAGCTGCGGTCTGCGGTGGGGGCCGAGTACCGGGATATTCTGGTGCATGTTTTGTCGGACGCGTCCAAGGGGCTCCGGCATTGCAGGAAGGGCATGGACAGGTGTTGGAACAACTGTATGGCCAGATCCGTCAGTCCCTGAAAGACGAGTTCTCCATGACTGATGAAGAGCTGGAAAGCCTGGAGCAGGAGACTGTGGAGCCGAAAGATCTGGCCGGCCTGATTCTGGAACGGAGGAAGCCATGAAATGTCAAAACTGCGGTGGTGATGTTGGGGCGGAGCAGGAGCGCTGCCCATTTTGCGGCACTGTCAACCAGGCAGCTGTACTGAAGAAAAGGCAGCTGAGACAGCGCCTTCTTGAAAATGAACGGCTGAGGGAACGCATCATCAAGGGGTCCAGGGAATATGTGGCCGACCGGGTGTTTAATTGGGCTATTCTGGTGGCAGCGGCAGTCATGGTCCTGATGATTGGGCTCAATATTGCTTCTTACCTCCACGGAGTTGCGGGATACAGGCTGTTCCGGGATAAGGCGTCGCTGGAAGCCCAGGTGGACGTGTATTACAGCAGCGGGGATTACGGCAGCATGCTGCAGCTGATGAGAAAAGAACAACTGTTCGGCCAGGACCTCTACAAGTACAGCCAGATGGCCCTGATCATCGAGTCCTATGAGGAATATGCGGGAAGCCGGAGCCGTCTGATTGAGGATCTGGAGCAGGGACGGGATTACAGTGAGAACCTGGAAGATGTAATACGATATGGCAGCGATGTGCTCAATCCATACCTGCCATATTATTCGGATTTAAATTCGGATAATGAATCCGCGTTAAATGCATACAGGGCGGAAATCCTTGCGTTTTACACCGGCTGGCTGAGAATGACCGGGGAGGAAGCGGAAATGCTGGCGTTCCGTGAGCCGGGCAAACGGATTCTGACGGAGGAGCTAAAGGAGATCACTGCAAGATTCACTGAACGGATAGGAGAAGATGATGAAGCGGGCAATTAGGAAACGGCTGGCAATAAAGGGAGCCATTGTACTGGCGCTGCTTCTGCTGAACCTGTTTTTAATGGTGAGAACGGCCAGGGACAACCGGGAATATGCCATGGAACAGGATGGGCGCACCCAGATCTCCATGTTTGACAGATATGTCAGCAGGGGAGAGTACGGTAGACTGAGAGAAGCGCTGCTGCTGTATGATACCAGGGGGGAGGCATTTGACTCCTACTGGGAGATCGCGGACAGCTATGAATACTTGATGCGGTATAAAGTCTGGGCAGCGGCAGCCGTGGATGGAGAGAACCGGGATACAGAGGCAGCTGCCCAGGCCGAAACATGGAAAAAACAACTGGAAATAACTGCGGCTGAAAGCCGTTTCCCCAGGAATAAAGATATACTGGAGAATATGGCGTCCCAGGTGCAGTGACAGAATGGAGGAATCGTTATGGCGGCAGTCGTAATTGCAGCGGCGCTGGGGGTTTTAATGCTGGTGCTGGGAATTGTGCTGATGATGGGAAGGGGAAGCTGTCTGATCGCTGGGTATAACACAGCGCCGGAAGCTGTAAAGAAACTGTATGATGAGAAAAAGCTGTGCAGGTCCTCCGGTGTGGTGGTTCTGATCGCCTCGGTGCTGCTGTTTACTATCGCGTTCCTGGGGTACAGGGTGGAGACGGGGCAGATGGAAGAGGCGGATATGCTGGAGCCGGTCGCATGGATCTGCGCCGTGCTGGCGGCCGCAGTGGCCGCCAGTATGATCTACGGCAAAAAATGCTGCAGAATTAAAAAACCCTGATCATAAAAAGCTGCGGAGGGGAGGACATCATTCCCCACGCTTCAGATAGTTCATATAAGCTTCCACAAAGTTCGGGTACTTGGTTTTGGACAGCAGAATGTGGGTGCCGTCGATCAGCTGGATGCCCTGCTTGTCATAGCGTTTAATTTTGCCCAGGTTTACAAAATACCCTCTGTGGCAGCGGAAGAATTGTTCTCCCAGCAGCCCTTCCAGCTCAGTCATGGTTGCATAGATTTCGTAGGCTTCCGACGGGGTGTGGATAATCACCTTGCGCAGGTTGCTCTCCACGTAGTGGATCTGGCTGGGAAACAGTCTTAAATGGCTGGACTTCGTGTGAAAAAATATAGCGGACTCTTTTTTTGCGTTCCGGCACTCTGCGGCGGCCATAAGCAGAACCCTCTCAAACTTCTCTTCATTCAGGGGCTTTAGCAGGTAGTGAAATGCAAACAGATCCAGAGCAT
>URUZ01000167.1 GCA_900551225.1 uncultured Clostridium sp. | reverse complement strand
GTCCGCTCCTACCATATATCCGTCAGGTGTCTGTTGATCTGTATACATTCTGCCCATTCCACCATCGGATACTGTATGAAAATAATACCATTTTCCTTCTATCTGTTTCCATCCCACGGACATGGCCCGGCTTTCTTCCAGGTAAAACCATCTCTGGTAGGAGGAATCATAGAACCAGCCGGAGGCGGCATTGGCGTCCTCTTTAAAGTAATACCAGGCGCCTTTTATACGCTCCCAGGTGGAGACGGCATAGCCGCCATCCTCCTTTTTGAAACGCCACTGATCTCCATTCTGTTCCCAACTGCCCCGGACCGTGTCCTGTGTGCCCGGGCCGGATGTGACAGCCCCGTCACCGTCATCGTTATCTGACCGGCTTCTTTCGCTTACGTTAATTGCACAGGTGGCTTCCCCGTCTCCGGCTTTAGCCGTGATCACTGCCAAGCCGGGCCTGAGTGCGATCACCTGACCATTTTTATCCACGGATACCACTCCGGGTCGGTCGGAGGAGTAGAGTACCGTCAGCTCCTCGTCCGACTCCACTGTGGTCTTCAATTTTCTGACCTCTCCTACCCGCAGATCCAGGGTCTCCGGTTCGATATGGACTTTGGCCGGAGCCATTTCCATGATCTCAACCTGGCATAATGCCTTCAGGCTTATATCGGCCATACTGACAGCGGTGACTGTCACCCGGCCCGGCGCCAGCGCCGTCAGCGCGCAGACTGTCTCTCCGCTATCTGACAGCTGGGCGCCCCCTTCCACGCTGTTCAGATCTCCGGATATTTCCCAGTATATCTGGGGGCTTCCTGGATTAAAATGGCGGCTGTCCGAATACAGGACGGCGGCGAGATTCAGGGGAAGGGCCTCCCCTTTTTTGAGTTTTAAAGAAATTGTACTGTCAGTGATCGGATTCTCCCGGGAGATGAGGTTTAAGCCTCTGGGGTAGTCGATCATCTGATTTCCATAGCGCAGATAACTGGCCTCCAGCGCACCTGCTGCCGAAAATGTCCAGCACAGGCTGCTGTTTCCCTGATTCTTGACTTTTGTGATCAAGCGGAGAATCCTGGAATCGTATTGTTCGGGGAAATGCAGGTTGAGAGGGGAGACATCAATGTCCTCTGCAGCCTCATTCGGTATTGCCCCGTCCGGGCTGTTTCTGATGCTCCATAATCTCAGTTCATCCGCTCGTGCCTGGGCATCTTCCTCACTGTCGTCAAGCAGTAGATTGTCTTCCAAGTCATCGGCGTAGTCCCAGTCGTCGGCGGAGGTGGCGTTTGAGGGGGTCGCGCGGGTGGCATTTGAGCTGCTGGCGCGGGGAGCGTCTGAGCTGCTGGCACGATCAACGTCTTTGTCATTGAACCGGTCTGCCTCCGAGGCGGAAGCGCGAACCTCATATTCGCCAGCTAACCGAGCGGCCTCTGAGACAGTGGCTTTGCCGATCTCTCCTGCCGCCTCCTTGTTATCCAAAAGGGTGATCTCCTGCTTCAAGGGGGAATATGTATAGGCACAGATGTAGGGGTACTCACCCAGCGCGGAGGCATCCACCCATTCTGAATTGCCTTCCCAGTCCGTATAATAGTATGCTTTTCCGGGAATCGCTTTGACGCCGTTGATCCAGCCTTCTACATTCCTGCATGAATAGAATAAAATTCTCTTATCGTCATCACCTGAAAGGGCGACATGGATTTCAAAGCCTGAACCGGGCGGGATCATTACCCCCTGATCCAGGCGGGCGGTATAATAACCAGGATATTTTAAGTATCCGGTTTTAACGCTCTCCAACGGCCCATCTCCAATACGTACCCTTATTTCATAGGAAATCTCGCCCTGACCTGCGTAGAATCCCACTGCCCTGAGAAGCTCACTCTCCCCTTCATTCTGAAAGACCTGTACGCCCCGCAAAAAGCCGCTGCTTGACATAGCGACATCCGTCATTCCGCTGGAAGTATTGCTGTACATATGGTTATAATTGTCGTTTTGTTCCGCCGGGGCAAAGGCCATGGGCGTAAAGGCCACTGTCCCAAAGTCAAGGGACTCATAGGAAACCAAAAAGTAATCGGGAAACAGCCCTCCATAGGAATCTTTGCAGATCCAAGCCCCGTCCTGCTCCGGCATGGTCTCATCAATCAGCGCTCCCGCTTCATCTCTCTTTGTAATGCGGAAGTTCTCTTTCTCTATGGTGTCATCCCACCCCACAATCAATGTGGCGTGGCCCCCATATTTCTCGTAATCCCAATTCTTTGGCATATAGAGATACTCGTAATCGTATTCGGGCCAGCCATCACCTTCATTTTTGTCTCTGTAACAATAACTAGTATAAAAACCGGTATCAATGGACCCATAAGTCATGATTGCGTTCTTCCAGTGTTCAATGTGCCCGCCATCTTCCTGAAATCCCGGCAATGCGATTGCATTCTGCACGTGGAAATCGGGCTCCGCTTTTTTATATTTAATGTAATCACTGGGCACTTCGCCAAAATCGCCCTTGTCATAATATGGTACCACCGATTCATCTACAGGTCCCTGCCAGTGAGCCAGATAGTGAACCGCCATAACCGGGCTGCCGCCCCGGTTTTTCTCCGCTTCATTTTGGATATTGATTGAACGGAATGGGGATTCCGGGTCAAACAGCGTCCCTGCCATATGAGCCTCTGAATAGTCCGGCTGCATTGTCCGGTCTGCCTGCCGGGATATGCGGAGAACGTAGGAGGAGGTCTCTACATGTTCCTGGGGGGTAATCTTTACTGTAAAAGTCCCTGCTTCCAGACCCGCCGGTTCCAAAATCTGGCTGTATGGCCGGAGGGAGCTGGCAATGGTCTGACCCTGATGAATGAGTTCCATGGCGCAGGGATATTCTGATTCCAATGTCAGAGTTAAATCAGCCGTGCCCTCCAGGCAAAAAGAATAGCGGTCCTCGTCATCCGCGGAAGAGATGGCCGCCTCAATCTGACTGGGGAAGGATACCATGACCTCACCATCAATTTCCATTTCCTCCCATATATCGTTCTGGACGCTTAAATCCGCCTGATAAGCATATGCAGGAACTGGGCACAGGGTGGTACCGGACAGGCTGATCAGTACTATAATCAGGCTGCCCGCCGTCCACCTTATGCTGTTCTTTTTGACTTCCTTTACCCTGTTTCTCATAGGTGAATCCCTCCGTCCGGCGCTTCATGTATTTTTATTATACGGATACAGCCGGCTTGTTTCAAGTTTTTCTTTATTGGTGGCATGTATATGGCGCCACAGCCTCTTGGTCCGGCGTGGATACCGAACTTCTTGCCGTGGCTGCGGCGGGCATCCGACACTTACATCGCATCATGGCTAATAGGCCCGGACTTTGTCACTGATCGAAGTGTTCGTGGGGCCGTAGTAAAAACCTCCTGAATCCTTAATGATTTCATAATGATCTTTATTATTTTTTTATGGAACGGCCATAGTTTCATCACAAATACCTGGCATAATAAAGGAGTATTAAGAACAAAGCTTTTTCATACTCATACCGGCTGAGGGTCAAACCTCAGCCGGCCCCCCCTTTTAATTTAACCGCGCTGCATTTTGGTAAGCGGTTTTTTTGTTGTATATACGCGGGATATCTTATGAAACAGGGACCATCATTTCCTCCCAGTCTATATCGATTCCGGAGAGAGGAACCAGGCCTCCTTGGAGTGAGCCAATCCCAAGCAGCAGCCCTATGTTTCCACCCAGCTCCTGGAGATACCAGCTGCCTCCATAATTTGCTGCTTCAAAGCACATTAAATACACCTCTCCGTCAATTTCGACAACCGCTGCACGGCTTTCTAATTCATCTGCGCCATTGATTTCTGCAATCTTTGCCATATTTTCCTTGTTTTTGTCCATGGCATAATACTCCGAAAGCTCTTCCGGCGGAATAAATCCCAGAAGCTTAATGGAATCTGTCTCTATATCCTCTAATTTCCGGGTGAAGTTGTCCGCAAATTTTTTAGCCTCGCCTTCGGTCTTTAGCGCCTGCATTTCCAGCAGATCAAAGCCGGGGGAGGACAGTGCCACGTACTGCCTTAAAATTGCTGAGGAGACATTGGCTCTCCTGCTTTCAATATTTAAATCTGTGGCCAGTGTTGTGGCATTGGGAAGTTTGATTTCCATATTGTAAGTATAAGCATTGATCCGCTCTATACAGCCCTCGAAATCTTGATTGGCTACATAGGTATCCATTGCGAATGTGCCCATCATCTGCTCTAGATCCATTTTTTTAAATCCATCCAAATAAGCGGAAATTGCTTTTTCCGGCGTTTTATATCCTTTTGATTCCGTGCTCTGCTGTTTTGCAGAGCAGGATGACAGGCAAGCTGCCGCCAGCAGGGCTAAAACGGTTATGATGTATCCCGCCTTAATTTTTTTCATTTGCTTTTCCTCACTTTTTCTATGATTTGTGTAAACCCCTTTGTAGTGAATTGTACCTTATTTATTTTTGATTTACAATGTTATTCAAAAAACATTCAGTTTAAAAATGATTCATGATTTCCTAATATTTTTTATCCTTTTTTCATGGAACGTCCACATTTCTCTCACATTTCCAGGGTATTATAATACATGTAAAGCAAAGCAAACTTTTTCATACTCATACCGGACAGAGCAATCTGTCCGGCCCCCCCTTTCAACATTCTCTTTTACACAATATATAATACCTACCATTCCCACGCCGGCCACGGGCCGGCAAAAAGATGAAAGCGGCCAGCTTTCATTTTTTTTGTGCTGTCACAGGAGGAATGCCCCTTGCAATCCTGGCGGTTCCCCATTATGATTAAATTATATTTTTGTAATGAAAGGTAAACAAAAGAATGTACACCTACACATGGTATCAATGGCTTCTGATCTTCTACACCTACTGCTTTTTCGGATGGATCTTTGAATCCACCTATGTTTCTCTGAAAAAAGGACATTTTGTCAACCGTGGTTTTCTGCGGCTTCCTATGCTTCCGCTGTACGGGACCGGGGCAGTGATGATGCTCTGGGTATCTCTTCCGTTTCAGAATAATCTGCTGCTGGTCTACATTTCCGGGCTTGTGGCGGCCACGGTATTGGAGTATGTCACCGGGTGGACCATGGAACGGCTGTTTAAGATGAAATACTGGGATTACACGGGGCAGCGGTTTAACCTGAATGGATATATCTGTCTCAGCTCCTCCATTGCCTGGGGCTTTCTGACCATTTTCCTCACTGAGGTGATCCACAGGCCCATCTCCCGGCTGGTCCTGGCCTTTCACGTGGTTCCGGCACTGATCATCGTGGGCTGCGTGACTATTATGTTCACCCTGGATGCAGTGCAGTCCGTCCGGGCCGCCCTGGATCTGGCCAAGGTTCTGGACGCTATGACAAAAATGCGGGCAGAGCTGGATGATATCCAGGTGCAGATGGCACTGTTAAAGAGCGAAACCAGCCAGCGCATGTCCGAGTACAAGGACGAGGCTTCCCTGCGCATTGACCTCCTGAAGTCAGAGGCAGCGGCCAAAGCCGGCACACTGGGAGAGTCCACGGTCAGCCGCATGGAGGGCACAGCCGTCCGCATTGGAGAGCTGGTGGAAGATACCGCGGAGCGTGTGGGCACCCTGGTGGAGGAGACAGCGCAAAAGGTCTCCAAAACTGCGGAGAAGCTGTCCTCCTTCACTGAAGATGCGGCCGCCAAGGTGTCAAATGCTATTGCCCAGCGCCTGGATTCCGCTCATCAGGCAGAGTCTGAGGGAGCGGATACATCCGGCAGCTTAGGAGCGCCTGATAAGCATGCTGAGGAGCAGGCGCGCAGGGAAATCCTGTCGGCCCTGGGGGAGCGCCTCACTGCACTTGCGGAAAAACGCCACAGCCTGTCCTCCCACATGGATTTTTACCGCCGCAGCCTTTTAAAGGGCAACCCCTCGGCCTCCTCCAGCCGTTTCGGTGAGGCGCTGAAGGAGCTGCGCGAAAATGCGGCCAATAAACAGAATCGGAAGCGGAATTGACTGCCCGCAGATGCAAAAACGGCCCAGACAAATGTCTGGGCCAAATATTTTTCATGAAAGTTTTCCACACAGCAGCGCTGTTTACATCATTTTATCCACCATAGCCATCACAGCTTCCCCAAGCGCCGCAGACTTAGCGTCCGCATCCTCTAAGGAGCTGCCCTTGATTCCATAGTAGAACTTGATCTTCGGCTCAGTGCCGGAAGGTCTCACGCACAGCCATGCGTTGTCGTTCAAGTCATAGTACAGCACGTTGGATGAGGGCAGGCCGGTGGGCTTCACCTCTCCGGTGGCCATATCTTTAATGGTGTCCAGCTTGTAGTCCCGCGCTGACAGCACCTTGTAGCTGCCTACCTCAGCAGGCGTGTTGTTGCGCAGTTCTTCCATGATGGCCTGAATCTTGGCCAGGCCTTCGATGCCGGACAGGCCGATGGACTTCACTGCATCTTTGTAATACCCATACTTCTCATACATATCCACCATGGCATCCCAAAGTGTCTTGCCCTGCTGCTTATAGTAAGCGGCAGCCTCACACAGAGCGGCTGTGGCGGAGATGGCATCCTTGTCTCTGGCATAGCTTCCGATGAGGCAGCCATAGCTCTCTTCCATTCCAAACAGGTAGGTTCCATGGCCTGCGGCCTCATTTTTCAGGATCTGCTGTCCGATCCACTTAAAGCCGGTGAGCACCTCGATCAGCTCTGCATCATATGCCTTTGCCACCGCGTCGATCAGGTTGGTGGACACGATGGACTTGATAACCTGTCCGTCCGCCGGAATCTGGCCTGCGGCCTTCTTCTGGCTCAGCACATACTCGCACAGCAGGGAACCGGACATGTTGCCGGTAAGGGGGATGTAGTCCCCGGACTTGTCGTCCTTCACATATACGCCCAGACGGTCTGCATCCGGGTCTGTGGCCAGCACCAGGTCCGCATTCTTCTCTTTTGCCAGCTTCAGCCCCAGAGCAAATGCCTCTTCAGCTTCCGGGTTGGGATAGCTGACAGTTGGGAAATCGCCGTCCGGCAGCTCCTGCTCAGGCACCACGTACACGTGGGTGAAGCCGATCTCTTTCATCACTCTTCTGGCCGGGATGTTGCCTGTGCCGTGGAGAGGGGTGTATATGATGGTGATCTGATCCTGCATCTCGTCAATGGCCTTCTGGTTCACTACCTGGGCCTTAACCTGGGCGATGTATCTGTCATCCATATCGGCGCCGATCACCTCATACATGCCTGCGGCCAGAGCCGAGGCCTCATCGGTGATCTTCACAGTGGACAGATCCTCAATTGCCAGAACGGCCTCGGTTACGCCTTTATCGTGAGGCGGCGTAAACTGTGCGCCGTCCTCCCAGTACACCTTGTAGCCGTTGTATTCCGGCGGGTTGTGGCTGGCGGTGATGTTGATGCCTGCAATACAGCCCAGCTCCCTTACAGCGAAGGACAGCTCCGGAGTGGGGCGCAGGGACTCGAACTTATAGGCCTTGATGCCGTTGGCAGCCAATGTCATGGCAGCCTCCATTGCAAACTCCGGAGACATGTGGCGGGAATCATAAGCAATGGCCACGCCCTTGGCAGCGCCGCCCTGCTGGATGATATAATTGGCCAGACCCTGGGTAGCTCTTCTCACCACATAGATATTCATGCGGTTGATGCCAGCGCCGATTACGCCGCGAAGGCCCGCGGTTCCAAACTCCAGATCCATATAAAACCGCTCTTTGATCTCGTTCTCGTCGCCTGCGATGGCACGCAGTTCGTCCTTGGTCGCCTCATCAAAGTATGGGTTGGACAGCCACTCTTCATAGATCTTCATGTAATCCTTCATGGTATACTCCCTTCTTTCGCAATATATGCGGGTATTTCTTTGTTTAAGATTATACTATACCCCACCCGAAAAAGGAAGTCCTTATTCCCTCACACCACCCCAAAAATCTCTGTCAGGAACCGGTCCCTGGAGGGCTGCTGCTCTTCCAGGCTGCGCAGTTTTTCTATATTCCTGGCAGGTATCCACGCCTTATTTGCATTGTAGTAGAAGTTGATCTGTTTCCAGTATTTTTCAGGATACAGGAACAGATAATACATGCAGCGGCGCTCTTTTCTGCTCATGGGAAGAACCCGCTCATATGCCTCCAGCATAGAACGGCCCAGCTCCACATTCCAGTTGTGCTTCTCCATCACTTTGCGCATAAAACGGTATAAATCCTGGGTCTGAAGCCCCAGGTGCATCCTGTTGTACTCGATAATGGCAGTGTATCCGCCCCCCATCAGCATGTGATGCTGATCCAGATCCCCGTGGCACAGGTACAGAGGTTTCTCCTCCTCCGTGTCCAGGGATGCTGCCCTGGCGTCCTCCCACAGTCCCCGGATGCCGCTGACAGCCTCCTGGGCCTGTTGGTAAAACATGGAATAGCTGCCAATCACACACAGCTCAAATTCTGATTTTTTGCGCTTGCCCCGTATGTAATTCCTGGCCCGCTGCAGTTCCCGGTTGTGACGCTCCAGCTCTATCTCCAACGGCTCCATCAGGATGGAACCCATATTCCACTCTTGGTTAAAGGGCACGCTCCGCAGGCTTTTATGGAGCATGGCCAGACGTGAAACGGCCAGGCGGATCTCCCGCCCGTCTTTTAAATCACATTCCCGGTCCAGAAACCAGTCTTTCATTACATATCGGGTTCCGTCCCCGGACATAGAGAGAATGCTGCCCTCTTTATTCCGGATATAACGGTCTGTGCGCAGAGCGCTTCCGGTTCTCAGCATTCCCAGTACCTGGTCCTCAAACTCCAGACGTTTGACAGTACCGCGGTATTCCTTCAGCAGTTTGCAGCCGTTCTCTGTCTCGCAGATCCAGGCCCCGCGGCCCTTGCGCACGGTAAATACCTCCAGGTCATACTGTTCCAGCGCTTCCACATACTTCTCGTTCATTTAGGCCCCTCCAAAATCTAACTCGTCGAAACGTAAGTGCCGTTTCAGCTACTTCTAGGGTATGAATGTGCGTGGAAGATTATGACAAATCCTGGGGGCGGGAATTCTTCTTGACAATCTGCAAAAGAAGGTTTATATTCAGTATAGTCACTATACAGTATTGCAGTTAAACGCAGGAAGGCACATCATGAACGACTATTCTGAACTGACAGATCTGATGGAGCGGGTCGTCCACAAGTATTCCCGCTGGGAGAATCAAAAACGGCCTTACGGAACGGACATCCCCCTGTCCAGAGCCGAGATCCACACCATCGCGGCGGTTGGCGACAATCCCGGCATCAATATCACATCCCTGGCCGAGATCCTGGGCATCACCAAGGGCGCCGCCTCACAGATGATCTACAAGCTGGCGGACAAGGGCTCTGTGGAGAAGCAGACGTCCCCGGATTCAGATACGGAGGTGGTGCTCCATCTGACTTACAGGGGCATTTTAGACTATGAGGCCCACCGCCGGTACCACAGCGAAACCAGCGACCGGGCATTGTCCATGTTAAAAGATATGCCCGAATCTCTATTTAAAAATACCCTGACTTATCTGTCTGCATTTGAGCAGACCATGGATGAACTGCTTGAGGACGAGTGATGGGTAAGAAAGATGCTGCCGGATTTAGGCGGCATTTCTTCCGGCCTTTCTATTTAGTTACTATACTGTATAGAAGCTATATCTAAATAAGATTTTAGGGAGGTGGATGAAATCACATTTGTAATATTCTGGGTCGTTGGATTGCTGGCTGGAATAATTACAGCAGCAATGGACCCCATGATGCGGTCCGTCCGGTCAGTTGCCGAGAATTTACTGTTTTACCAGCTGACTATCACAGTATCAGCAACCGGATTATGGTGCTTTGCCGGGCATGTTTTTAAATCAGAAGCAGTCGCTAGATCCATAGGATGGGCGGCAAGCCCCTTTCAGAAGGAGCTGGGCTGCGCAGAAGCAGGGATTGGAATAGCGGGGATACTCTGTATTTGGTTTGGCAGGGAATTCTGGCTGTGCACGATTCTTGTGATCAGCACGCTGCTGGTGGGAGCCGCTTATTATCATTTAAAGGATATGGTCGGGGAATGCAACTTTAAGGCAGGAAATGCATTTATGATCATCCCGGATCTGCTGATTCCATTATCACTGATCCTCTGCTATCTGTGCTCTGCCTTATAAATCATTTTACAGGAGGTAATTTAAAATGCAGGAATACCGCACCAGGGAACTCTATGGAGATTTTTATGAAAATACGGGTAAGCCTTTGGTGGTAATCATCGGAGGCAGCAGGCCTGGACTGCCTGCCCCCCTCAGCCCCAGGCTACTGGAGTATCTGAAGTCCAATTACAGCCTTTTGCTGCTGGCTTATTTCGGCGTGGGGGAGCTGCCGGAGAGGCTGGAAGCCGTGCCAATGGAATATTTTGTAAATTCTATTGATCTTATCAGGGAAAAATATGGAATTGCCCCGGAGCGGACCGCAGTGATCGGACAATCCAAGGGAGGGGAGGCCGCTCTGGTGCTGACCAAATACCTGCGCTCCGCGGTCACCATCGCCCTTGTAGCCTCCTGCTATGTGTTCCAGGGCATTCCCTCAGGTCCGGAGGCCTTCAAAGCGGCGGCAGGCAGATCCTCCTGGACCTATGGCGGGCGGGAACTGCCTTTCATCCCCTTTTATTATGACAGCGAGGTGGTCCGGGAGCTTAAGGCACAGAAATACCGCAGCTGCTACGAATTATCCATCCAACACAACTACAACCCCGACGCCATAATCAATATCCGGGACTATCCCGGAAAACTGCTGTTTATTTCTGAAGAAAACGACGCTTACTGGCCAAGCCGGGATATGATGGATCAATTGATTGAAAACTGCAGTGACAGGAGCCGGACAGAGCATGTAGTAATAGATCTGGAAGGGCATTATCTTCTCAGTTATGAGGAATCTGTAGAGAAAATTATAGATTATTTGGATGAAGTACATTTGTGAGTTTG
>URUZ01000166.1 GCA_900551225.1 uncultured Clostridium sp. | reverse complement strand
GCGCGTTTACATCTATTGTGAATTCGTTGGTCAATGATATATTTATGCCCATTTTAAGCCTGGTGACGGGGAAGGTTGACTTTACCAACATGTTCATCGCGCTGGATGGGAACAAGTATGCGACCCTCGAAGATGTTAAGAAGATGACCAATGTGGCAACCATCAATTACGGCTCCTTCATTACCCAGACAATCAATTTTCTTCTGATGGCCCTGGTGGTATTTATTGTGGTTAAACAGCTGAACCGCCTTCACGACATGGGCAAAAAGCCGGAAGCCGCGGCAGCGCCCACCCAGAAGGAGTGTCCGTTCTGCAAAACCATGATCCCACTGGGCGCGGTGCGCTGCCCCCATTGTACTTCCCCGCTTGAAACAGCACAGGAGAAAGCAGGAGAGTAGAAGATGCGTTATCACAATATTACAAAGGACGATATGCTCAACGGGGAGGGACTCCGGGTGGTGCTCTGGGTTGCAGGCTGCGACCACAACTGCCGGGAATGCCACAATCCGGTGACATGGGATATCCGCGGAGGGGTTCCATTTGACCAGGCAGCCAGGGATGAGCTGTTCGCAGAGCTGGACAAGGACTACATATCCGGCGTTACCTTAAGCGGAGGAGATCCGCTTCATCCCCAGAACCGGGAGGACACAGGCCTTTTGGTGGATGAGATCTGCAGCCGTTACCCCAACAAGACCATCTGGCTGTACACAGGCTATGACTGGGAGGACATATGCGGCCTTCCCTTCATTTCCAAGGTGGACGTGGTGGTGGACGGAGAATTTGAGATTGCCCTGAAGGACAATAATCTGCACTGGAAGGGCAGTTCCAATCAGCGGGTGATTGATGTATCCCGGTCCCTTCTCAGGGGAGAGGCTGTTCTGCATGGACAGAATGGCAGCAGAATATCAGAATAGAAAAGGTTGGTTAGTACAATGCAGAGAATAGCAAAATTTCATAAGGTAAGCATGAATCAGTTTTCAGAGGACTGGCAGGATACGTTCGGCGTCACCTCTAAGGAAGAATTGGAAAGAATTTACAAATTTATCCAGCTTCCGTCCAGGGCTACGGCAGGTTCGGCGGGATACGATTTTTACACGCCTGTGGCAGTGACCATTCAGCCGGGACAGTCTGTGAAGATTCCCACCGGAGTGCGTGTGGAGATGGAGGAAGGGTGGGTGCTGCAGATATTCCCCCGCAGCAGCCTGGGCTTTAAGTACCGCCTGCAGCTGAACAACACAGTGGGAATCATTGACAGCGATTACTTCCACTCAGATAACGAGGGCCATATGTTTATCAAGGTGACCAATGATTCCAGGGAGGACAAGACTGTGGAACTGACCCCAGGGATGGCCTTTGCCCAGGGAATCTTTATTCCTTACGGAATCACAGTGGATGACGTGTGCACCCAGTCCCGCAACGGCGGATTCGGCAGCACAGATGTGAGGTAAGCCATGGCCCGGGGAAACGAAAAATACAGTTACCAGGAGCGCGCTTCCTACGATTCCAGCAGGAACGCCCGGTTTGACAAGGGCCGGCGGGACATGCGCAGAAAACGGCGGAGGAAGCGTCTGGTCAAGGCGCTGATCGCCTGGGCCGTATGCATTCTGCTGGTGATCCTGATCGCCTGCGCCACCATCAAGGTAGTGGGCTATTTCTCCTCCTCCAAGCAGCGGGAGATGAGGGCCCTTGGCATCGAGAAGTTGGAACAGGGCGATTACACGGCGGCCATCGGAGCCTTTGACCAGGCCTTGGCTGCAATGGACAAGGATACCGGGGAGCTGGCGGTGGACATTCTGCGCTACCGGGCGGAGGCAGAGTACAGGATGGCGGATTATGAAGCCGCGCTGTACAGCTATGATCTGCTGATGCAGAGGGATACCGTGAACCTGGAATACTGGTACATGGCAAGTATGTGCGCCGCGGGCCTGGGCAATACGGAGCGGGCGCTGACGTACTACAACCATGTGCAGACGGCTGTGCAGGGCACGGACAAAAGCGTAACAGGCCGCCGTGAGGCGCTGCTGGCCGTGGGCGCTGCCTGCGTGAAGGCTGAAAATTACGACCAGGCCATGAGCCTGTATGAAAATGCTGTCAGGGACGGAATCGATGATGGGGAGATCTACATCAGAATGGGTCTGTGCCAGATGGCGGAGGAAAAATATAAAGAGGCTGCTGCGTCATTTGACCAGGCAGTGGCAAAGCTTCAGGGCCAGGAGGACAGCCGGGAGCTGTTAAAAGAAGCCTCGTATAACCGGGCGGTCTGCAGCGAATACTTATATCAGTACGAGGAAGCCCTGAAACTGTTCCAGGAGTACAACAAAACCTATGGACCGGATGAGCGGGCGGAACATGAGATTGCGTTTTTGAAGAGCCGTTAGAAGGCAAGAGGAAATATGTCAGAATTAATTGAATTAAAGGAAGTGGAGGAGCGGGTTGTCCTGTTTGCGGTGAGTACCGGGGACGGGGACGATGCCGAGGCCTCCTTACATGAGTTAAAGGAGCTGGTTAAGACCGCGGGAGCCGTAACGGTGGATATGATCATCCAGAACCGGGAACGGATTCATCCGGGCACCTACCTGGGCAAGGGCAAGATCGAGGAAGTGAAGGACCGGGCCTGGGAGCTGGGAGCCACCGGCGTGGTCTGCGATGATGAGCTGTCCCCGGCCCAGCTTAAGAACCTGGAACAGGCCCTGGACATGAAGGTTATGGACCGGACCATGATTATCCTGGATATTTTTGCCTCCAGGGCGCATACCAGGGAGGGCAAGATCCAGGTGGAGCTGGCCCAGTTAAAATACCGGGCGGTACGCCTCATCGGCATGCGCGCGTCCCTGTCCCGTCTGGGCGGCGGCATCGGCACCAGAGGGCCGGGCGAGAAGAAACTGGAGATGGACCGGCGGCTGATCCACGAGCGCATCGGACAGCTGAAGGCTGAGCTGGAGGACGTCAAGCGCCACAGGGAGGTAACCAGGCAGCAGCGGGATAAAAACTACGCCATGTCGGCGGCCATAGTGGGCTATACCAATGCCGGCAAGTCCACCCTGCTGAACCGTCTGACCAATGCTGATATACTGGCGGAGGACAAGCTGTTTGCAACCCTGGACCCCACCACCAGAAGCTTCACCCTGCCGGGGGATCATACGATCCTGCTGACCGATACCGTTGGATTTATCCGCAAGCTGCCCCATCACCTGATTGAGGCATTTAAGAGCACCCTGGAGGAGGCCAAGTACAGTGATATTGTCCTCCATGTGGTGGACTGTTCCAACCCGCAGATGGATATGCAGATGCATGTGGTAAAGGAGACGCTGAGGGAGCTGGAGATTGTGGACAAAACGGTGGTGACCGTGTTCAACAAGACCGACCGGCTGCAGCAGCTGGAGGGCGGCCAGGATGGAACCCAGGCTGTGCCCAGGGATTTCTCCGCAGACTACCAGGTGCGGATATCCGCTAAGACTGGGGAGGGACTGGATGAACTCAGCCGGATACTGGAGGAGATTATCCGCAGCAGGCGGGTGTTCCTTAAGAAAGTATATCCCTACAGCCAGGCCGGGAAGATCCAGACCATCCGCAAATACGGCCAGCTGCTGAAGGAGGAGTATCAGGAGGACGGCATCGCGGTGGAGGCATATGTGCCTGCGGAGCTGTTTGAAGGATTGTATCAGTCATAGAAGAAGGGTAATTGTATCAGAGGGCAGTCCTTGGGGGCTGCCCTTTGTCATCGGGGCGCGCGGCCCCCGGGCAGTGAAATACCCGGCCCCGGTTGTAAGGTATTGGAAATTATGTTAAGATAGGGGAAATGACGCAGATTAACGGAGGTAATACAGATGCTGTGTTTCAAGTATAAGGTTGCGGACAGGAGAGGCCTTCACGCCAGGAACGCCGTGAGTATCAGCAGGCTGGCCATGGACTATGAGTGCGGGATCAGCCTCAGGGCCGGAGACAGTGAGGCTGACTGTAAAAATGTGATGGCTCTGATGAACCTGCAGGTCAATGAGAACGATACGGTGGAGTTCGTCTTTGACGGCAGCGACGAGTCGGCTGCCGCCCGGCTGATGGAGTCCACGGTTCCCACATTCCTGTAACATAGGCGGCATTTCCTAACTGCTAGGAAATCCATTTACCCAATTTTATCCATCCAAACCCGTATAATAAATGTCAGGAAGCTGCAGGACAGCTCAATTGACTGAAGGAGGTTATAGGGATGGCAAGATTGGGGATTTCAATTTATCCGGAGTATTCAACCGCTGAGCAGGATATCGCGTATATCAGGAAGGCCGGCGGGCTGGGCTTTGAGCGGGTATTCACCTGCCTGATCAGCATGGAGGGGAAGAGCCGGGAGGAAGTGATTAAAGACTTCCGGGTCAGGGCGGATGCGGCCCATGAGATGGGCATGGAGATCATACCGGATGTGACGCCGGGCGTGTTTGCCAGTCTGGGGATTACCTATGAGGATCTGTCTGTGTTCACGGAGATGCATGTGGACGGCATCCGGCTGGACGAGGGCTTTGACGGGATGAAGGAGAGCATGATGACCTACAATCCCCAGAGCCTTAAGGTGGAGCTGAACGCCAGCACTAAGCTGGCCTATATCGCCAATGTGATGGACCACCACCCGGACAGGAAGAAACTGGTGACCTGCCACAACTTTTATCCCCAGAGATATACGGGGCTGAGCCTGGAGCATTTCAACCGGTGCAATGAGGCCGTGAAGTCCATGGGCCTGCAGGTGGCGGCCTTCGTGTCCAGCGAAAACAAGGCGGCCTATGGGCCGTGGCCGGTGCAGGAGGGGCTGTGCACCCTGGAGATGCACAGGGACCGCCCGGTGGACTTCCAGGTGCGCCACCTCTTTGCCACGGGCATGGTGGACGACGTGCTGATTGCCAATGCATATGCCACGGACCGGGAGCTGGAGGCCTGCGGGGCGGTGAATCCCAGCATTCTGACCTTCGGCCTGGAGCTGGAGAAGGAGCTGACCCCCACGGAGGCGGCCATACTGGACTATGAGCCTAAGCATGTGGTCAGGGGGGACTTAAGCGAGTATATGATCCGTTCCACCTGGCCCAGGGTTACATATGCGGACCGCAGCGTGCCTGCGGGCAACACCAGGGATTTAAAGCGGGGAGATGTGGTGATCCTCAATGACGGATACGGAAAATATAAGGGAGAGCTGCACATTGTGCTTAAGGAAATGCCAAATGACGGAAGAAAGAACGTGATCGGACACCTTCCGCCCTATGAGCAGATCCTGCTGGACTACACGGAGCCGTGGAAGGTGTTTGCATTTACCCTGGTCTGACAGAAGGAGAAGCGATTTGCAGAACAAGAGACAGGAACAGATTCTGGCCATACTGGCAGAACGGAACATGTATATGACCAGCCGGCAGCTGGCGGGGCTGCTCCAGGTGTCGGACCGCACCATCCGCTCGGATGTGGAGGCCATCAACCGGGGGATGGAGACGCCTGTCATTGAGTCCAATGTGAGGCAGGGGTACAGGCTGAGCGAGGCGGCTCAGGTACAGGCAGAACAGAGACAGTCAGCAGAGCGCCAGGCGTGTGAGGGAGAGATCCCCCAGACGCCTGGCGCCAGATGCATCTACATCATACAAAAGCTGCTGTTTGAGGCCAGGGAGCTGAACCTGACCATTCTCCAGAGCCAGATCTATGTCAGCGGGTATTCCATAGACAACGACCTGAAGCGGATCAGGAAAATGCTGGAACCCTACTCCAATTTAAAGCTGGTGCGCAGCAAAGAGTGCATCTCCCTACAGGGGGACGAGGCCAGCAAGCGCCGGTTCTACAGGGATCTGCTGGTGGCGGAGGTGCAGGAGAATTTCCTGAACTTAAACCTGCTGGCCCATATGTACCGCAGCTTTGACTTGATTGAGGTGAAGGACATCTTCGTGGAGGTGCTGGAGGAGTACGACTACTCCATCCATGAGTCCCTGTTCCCCATGCTGATCCTCCACGCGGGCACCAGCATCGAACGGATGACCTGTTCCAACTATGTGAACATGGACAACCAGGATCAGGGGCTGGAGGACACCATTGAATACCAGATCTCCCAGACCTTCTTCGAGCGCATCTCCAGGCGGCTTCACATCCAGGTGAAGGACGGGGAGATCGGCATGTTCGCCCTGGTGATCATGGGGCGCAGGGCCTCCCATTATACCAGTGATTTCGTGAAATTCGAGGGGAAATGGCTGAACTCCAAGAAGCTGGTGACAGAGGCCCTGGAACAGGTTTACCGGATTTTCGGCCTGGATTTCCGGCAGGACGAGGATCTGATCGCCGGCCTTAAGATGCACATCCACGGGCTGATCGACCGGGTGAAGCACCAGGTGAACTTAGAGGATGTGTTTCTGGAGGAGATCAAACGCAAATACCCCCTGGTGTTTGAGATGGGCATCTATGTGGTGGAGCTGCTGGAGTCCCGTCTGGAGGTGAAGATATCCGACATGGAGAGCGGGTTTATCGCCCTGCATTTGGGAGCCGCCAGCGAGCGGATGAACGCGGTGAGGAAATACCGGGCGGTGATGGTGCTGCCCCACAACCGATCATTTTCCGATATGTGTGTGAAGAAGATCTCCGACATGTTCCGGGAGCGGATGGAGATCGTCAAGGTGCTACGGTACTTTGAGGAGGATACGGTGGCCTCCCTGGACGCGGATCTCCTGCTGTGCACATTTCCCATCGAACATGGGCTGGACGTGGCCACAGTGACGGTCAACCTGTTTGTGGACTCCCAGACAGAGTCGGATATACTCCAGGCCTTAAACCGGCTGGACAAGAAGAGTTTCCAGCTGGAATTTGCCTCCCACATCGGCAATCTGATCCAGAAGAACCACTATTACCAGAATCTGGATCTGAAAACGCCGGAGGAGATCATCCGCCACCTGTGCCGGAACCTGACCGGGGAGGGCATTGTGGCGCCGGAATTCGTGGATATTGTGCTGCGCAGGGAAGAGATGTCCCCCACATCCTTTGTCAATGCCTTCGCCATCCCCCACGCCTTCGGCGCCTTTGCCCGCAGCTCCACCATCGCGGTGGCCCAGCTGAAGAATCCGGTGAAATGGGGCGGCTTCGAGGTGCGCCTGGTGATGCTCTTTGCCATCAACGAGGGAGACCAGCGGATGATCAAGATATTCTTCGACTGGGTATCCGGCATCGTGGACCGGCCCTCAGAGCTGGCTAATTTAAGCCTTTCCTGCAGCTACGAGGAATTTATGGACCGGATTCTGGGGTAAACTGCCATAAAGGGCAGCCATTTCCTAGCAGCTAGGAAATCCCGTTACGGTAAAAACTTAAAATCCCGCCTTATAATTAAGGCAACCAAATGAGAGGTGCAGCAATCGAAATGGTTAGCTGCACTTTCCCGTATCAGAAAGAGAAGGAGGAACGAACATGGCAGAGGGTTTAGAGATGATCTGTTTCCAGATCATATCCAATGTGGGAGCGGCCAGGTCCAGCTACATAGAGGCCATCCACAGAGCAAAGGCAGGCGATTTTGAGGGGGCGGCGGCTTCCATCGCCACGGGGCAGACACAGTTTTTAGCGGGGCATGAGGCCCATTTCCAGTTGATATCCAGAGAGGCCGGCGGCGAGAATGTGGGAGGGTCCCTGATCCTTGTGCACGCGGAGGACCAGCTGATGAGCGCGGAAGGATTTAAGATCATCGCAGAGGAAATGATAGACAGCTACAAGAGGATCGCAGAGCTTGAGAAGAAAATAGCCGCACAGGGAGGAAATGAATGATGAAGAAAGTATATTTATTTTGCAGCGCAGGGATGTCCACCAGTATGCTGGCCAGCAAGATGCAGAACGTGGCCAATTCCCATGAACTTCCGATCCAGGTAGAGGCCTTCCCGGACGGCAGGATCGGCCAGATCATCGACGAGCACCATCCGGACGTGATCCTCTTAGGCCCTCAGGTAAAATACCGCTATAGTGAGATCGTAGATCTGTATGGAAACACCGGGATTCCGATCCAGGTCATAGACCAGTCGGACTACGGCATGATGAACGGGGAGAAAGTTCTGAAAACAGCCATCAAGCTGATGAAAGCGGCCAAGTAGTGTAAACAAATATCAAACAAAATTTAATTCTGGGGGAAATAAATATGTTTAATAAGTTAGAATCCGTACTAATGCCGCTGGCAGAGAAAATCGGCAAAAATAAATATCTGATCTCCATCCGCGACGGCTTCCTGCTGTCCATGCCGCTGCTGATTGTAGGTTCCTTCTTTCTGCTGCTGGCCAACTTCCCGATTCCCGGATGGGCCCAGTTCTGGGCCAGGTTCTTTGGGGAGAACTGGACGTCCTATTTTGCCAAGCCCACGGACGCCACCTTCTCCATCATGGCCATCCTGGCGGTGGTGGGAATCGGCTACACCTTTGCTGAGCAGATGAAGGGGGATCAGATGTTCGGAGCAGCCATTGCCCTGGTGTGCTGGTTCCTGATCATGCCCTACGAGGTTCTGGCTGGGGAAACTGTGGTGCAGGGAATCCCCATGGGCTGGGTAGGTTCAAAAGGCCTCTTCGTAGGCATGATCTGCGCATTCGTGTCCGTCCACATCTATGCCTGGGTCGACCGCCAGGGCTGGGTGATCCGGATGCCGGAAGGGGTTCCGCCCACGGTTGGTAAGTCCTTCGCGGCCCTGATTCCCGCCGGCCTGGCCATCCTGGTATTCTTCGTGATCAACATTATATTCGCAATGACGCCCTACAAGAATGCCTTTAATTTTGTGTTCACGATCCTGCAGGCGCCGCTGTTAAAGCTGGGCAATACCCTGCCTGCCATGGTGATCGCTTACATATTCCTGCACCTGTTCTGGTTCTTCGGAGTAAACGGCGGTTCGGTTGTGGCCGCGGTATTTAACCCCATCCTGCAGACCCTGTCCGCGGAGAACCTGACAGCCTTCCAGGCAGGCGCGCCGCTGCCCAACATCATTTCCCAGCAGTTCCAGGATCTGTTCGCCTCCTTCGGCGGCTGCGGTTCCACCCTGTCCCTGCTGATTGCCATGCTGTTGTTCTGCCGCTCCAAGCGGGTGAAGGAACTGGGCAAACTGGCCCTGATACCCGGTATCTTCGGAATCAATGAGCCGCTGGTATTCGGGCTGCCCATTGTGCTCAACCCCATGATCCTGATTCCGTTTATGCTGGTGCCAACAATTAATATTGTGATTTCCTATGTGTGTATGAGCATCGGCCTGGTTCCGCTGTGCAGCGGCGTGGCCATCCCCTGGACCATGCCGGTGGTCCTGTCCGGTTTCCTGTCCACGGGCTGGCAGGGAGCGGTATTGCAGCTCCTGCTGCTGATTATGGGCGTGTTCATCTACATGCCGTTTATTAAAATGATGGATAAACAGTATCTGACCGACGAGGCCAAGGCTGCGGCGGGCAATGACGATGATGATATCTCTCTGGACGATCTGTCCTTTGACGATCTGTAAATGGAGGAAAATGTGATGAAAATCGTGATGATATTTGACCAGATCCAGTCCGGCCTGGGAACCAAGGATGACACCATGGTTCCCCTGACCGGGAAAAAGGACCCCATCGGCCCGGCGGTCATGATGGAACCCTTTCTGAAGGAAGTGGACGGCCATGTAGCGGCCTGCCTCTGCTGTGGAAACGGCACCTATAAAGCGGACCCGGATGAGGTGAGCCGGAAGCTCTGCGCCATGGTGAACAAGTTAAAACCGGATGTAGTGATCTGCGGGCCGGCCTTCAACTTCGCTGACTATGCTGCCATGAGCGCCAGGGTGGCCTTCGATATCAATCAGGCGGGAACAGCCATGGCATTTGCCGCCATGGCCGAGGAAAACAAGGACACCATAGCTGCATACAAGGGTAGGGTGGCTATTGTAAAGACGCCGAAGAAGGGCGGCCTTGGATTAAATGACGCGCTAAAGAACATGTGCCGCCTGGCCAAGGCACTGGCAGACGGACAGGACACAGGGGCTTTGGCAGAGGAAATCTGCTTCTGAGGCTGAGCAGCCGCAGGCTGGAGGCAGGTAACAGAGGCAGAGGGCAGGACCGGACAAAGAGGAGGAGCGGACGATGTGGGGCATGATAGCGACCTGGAGAATGGCATTGGAGGGGATTACTGAGGGAGCGAAGCTGCTGGGCAGCGGCGGAGACGGCGGGGACGCCATCGAAGCGGCTGTGCGGGAGGTGGAGAATTTCCCCTACTACAAATCCGTGGGCTACGGCGGACTTCCCAATGAGGAGATGGAGGTGGAGCTGGACGCCGCGTATATGGACGGGGATACCCTGGACATCGGCGCAGTGGCCGCCATCAGGGACTACGCCAACCCGGTATCCGTGGCGCGCCGCCTGAGCCGGGAGAGGGTCAACTGCATGCTGGTGGCCGAGGGGGCGGAAAAGTTCGCTCACAAGGAAGGCTTTGAGCGCAGGAATATGCTGACCGACCGTGCCAGGGCCCATTACTGCAGGCGGGTGAGAGAACTGCGCAGCCAGGAGATCATGGGGGAGCTTAAGCCGTATTCCGGCCATGATACCGTGGGCATGGCCTGTCTGGATACAAAGGGCAAGCTGACCGCAGCCACCTCCACCAGCGGGTTGTTTATGAAAAAGAAGGGCAGGGTGGGGGATTCCCCCATCTCCGGTTCCGGCTTCTACGCGGACAGCAGGCGCGGAGCCGCCACTGCCACAGGTTTGGGCGAGGATCTGATGAAGGGCTGTATTTCTTACGAGACCGTGCGGCTGATGGGGGAGGGGATGCACCCCCAGGAGGCCTGCGAGACAGCGGTGAGACGCCTGGATGCGGAGCTGAGGGCGCGGCAGGGAGCAGCAGGCGACCTTTCTCTGATTGCCATGAATAACCGGGGGGAGTGGGGCGCTGCCACTAACATAGATGGGTTCTCCTTCGCAGTGGTGACGGAGGAGGCAGCGCCCGCCGTGTATCTGGCGGCTCGGCAGGAGGACGGCAGATGTA
>URUZ01000165.1 GCA_900551225.1 uncultured Clostridium sp. | reverse complement strand
TTTTTCAAGCAGAAGACGGCATACGAGATCCTCTCTGGTCTCGTGGGCTCGGAGATGTGTATAAGAGACAGAAATATGGTTGACGCATATTCTTTAGTGAGATATAATAAATCACAATTCATTCAGGAGGGATGGATTTTAATAGCAAAGCTAAGCGCCATGCACCTTTTACCAGGTCCGTGAACAGCCGTTGGCTGCTGGCAGAAGGTTAACGAGGAGGAGAGAGAATCGAAATTTCGGCGGGTGCTCTCCCATGCGGCCCGGGCGTGTGATATATCGTGAAATATGCGGGCAACTGCAAAACAAACGCGGTATAACCGGGTCCCCTGTCCTATCGTCAGGGGTTCAGACATTTTCCAATTAAAGTAAAAATTGAATATCGGACAGCATGTATCAACTGCCGCCGCGTTTCATGCCGACAGCTTATTTTTTGTTGGGAAAATTCAGGAAATGCGGCCATAACCCAAAGAGAGGAACTAGAATATTATGTGTGGAATTATTGGATACAGCGGCCCATTGGAGGCCAAAACCATGTTGTTAAACGGACTTGCAGGCTTGGAGTACCGGGGCTATGACAGCGCCGGAATCGCCTATTTTGACACCGCCTCCAAAATCCGTCTGATCAAAAAGACGGGCAAGGCTGCGGTGCTGAGGGAATGCGTCAAAAAAGTCAGCGACGTATCCCATTGCGGCATCGGACACACCCGCTGGGCCACCCACGGCGGTGTCACCGAAGAAAACGCCCACCCCCATCAATTCGGGAAAATCACCCTGATTCACAACGGAATCATAGAGAACTATCACCAGCTCACCCAGGAGTACAATCTGGAAGACAGACTGGTGTCCCAGACGGACAGCGAGGTTGCCGCAGGCGTCCTGGACGCCCTGTACACTTCCTGCGGCCAGGACCCTATGAAGGCCCTGAAGGAGTTTGCCTCACAATTAGAAGGCTCCTACGGCTTTTGTATCCTGTTTGAGGACCATCCCGGTGAAATATATGCAATCCGCCGCGTCAGCCCCCTGGTGGCGGCCTACACCCCCTCAGGCGCTATGATCGCCTCGGACCTTACGGCCCTCATCCCCCACACCCGGGAATACTTCGTGGTGCCGGAGCAGCACATTGTGCGTCTCACCCCCTACAAGATCCGCCTTTACCAGATGGACGGCACCAAGGCTGCGCCGGAAATGATGGAGGTGAACTGGAATATGGACGCTGCCATGAAAAACGGCTTCCCCCACTTTATGCTGAAGGAGATCCACGAGCAGCCCGAAGCCCTGAAGAACACCATACTCCCCCGCATTGCAGGGGGCCTGCCCGATTTCACGGACGACCAGATTCCGGACCAGGTTTTCGCGGACTGCAGCAAGATCCAGATCATCGCCTGCGGAACTGCCATGCACGCCGGGATGGTGGCCCGGGCCATGATGGAGCCCCTGCTGCGGATTCCCGTCAATGTATCCATTGCCTCGGAGTTCCGCTATGAGACTCCCCTGGCAGACGATCAAACCCTGGTGATCGTGATCTCCCAGTCAGGTGAAACCATAGACACCCTGGCCGCCATGCACCTGGCCCGGAACCTGGGCTCCAAGACTCTGTCCATTGTAAATGTAAAGGGTTCAACCATTGCAAGGGAGAGCGATTACGTGTTCTACACCCACGCCGGCCCGGAGATTGCGGTTGCCAGCACCAAGGCATACTCCGTCCAGCTGGCGGCCCTGTACATGATCTGCTGCCGCATGGCCCTGGTCCGCGGGAAATACAGCGCCGAGCAGGCCAGAACCTTCTTAAAGGACCTGCTGGATGCCATTCCGGCCATGGAGACCATGATCCGCCAGAAGGAATCGGTGCGCAGCCTGGTCGCCCACCTGATCTGCCAGCCGGATGCATTTTTCATCGGCCGCGGGCTGGATTATGCCTTTTCCCTGGAAGGCGCCCTGAAGCTGAAGGAGATCTCCTATATCCATGCCGAAGCCTACGCCGCCGGAGAGCTGAAACACGGAACCATTGCCCTGATCTGCGGAAATGTTCCCGTGATCGCCATTGCCACCCAGAGCCACATTTTCCCCAAGACCATCTCCAATGTACGGGAAGTCAAGGCCCGCGGGGCCTTCGTCATCCTGCTGGCCAAGGAGGGCGCTGCCGTTGAGGAGGATATTGCGGACATCCAGATCCGCATCCCGGATCTGGCCGATGAATTTACAGTATTCCCCATTGCCGCAGTATTGCAGCTCATCGCATACTACGCCAGTGTGGGTAAGAATCTGGATGTTGACCAGCCGAGGAACCTGGCAAAATCCGTGACAGTGGAATAACGGCTGGCTTGCCTGCACAATCATTTAGAACCCGGTTTCAAAGCCTTCGCTTTAAAACCGGGTTCCTTAATATTTATAAACTGTCTACAAATGCCTTAATCCCATCATCCCGGCAGCCCTCATAGAAGTAGTTCAGGAAATTAGGTACCATACACTCCTTCAGCAGCTGGGGATCAATCGCTTTCAATGCGTCCAGCAGCGGTTTTGCCACCTGCTTCTTAACCTCAAACAGCAGGCTGGCGTTTCTGTTCTGGGCCTCTTTTCTTCCATCGGGATATCCCATGCCTTTTGGTGATCCGAATGCCCTGGTAAAGATATTGTACAGATTCAGCTCCGCACCCCAGCCAAATCCCTTGGCATATGGAATAGACAATGCATTACCATTATTAATCTGCAGAAACAGGTATGCATCCGTAGGCTCAATGCAGTATCCGCACACAACACCAGGATACATATTTAAAGACATCAGCGCCCCCTGTCCTGTCCCACAGCCGGTTACGACAAAATCAACGGCGCCGGAATTCAGCAGCAGCGCAGCCTGAATCCCGAGATGGAGATAGGTGAGCCTTGGGTTATCCTCAGTGTATGCCTCCGGCACATCCTGGTCACACAGCGGTTTGGACATTGCCACATTATATACCTGATGTCCAAATGGCTCCACAGCCCGTTTAAGTTCCTCCATAATAATACTGTTTTTCGGCGCCTGGCTAAATTCGTTTAATAATGCAATCTTCATCTTTTTTCCTCTCTTTCTTTACATATGTGCCAATCATTCTACTCTGGCAACCATTTCACCATACTTCTCTTTTTCTTTCCGTATAAACTCCTTCAGTTCCGACAGCACAGGCATGTCCGGGCTGCATCCATGGGCTGCCACAAGCATAGAGGCGGATGCCGACCCCAGCTCCAGGCAGTCCGTCATCTCCAGCCCGCTCAGAATTCCATAGAGAAAACTGGAAGCATAGCCGTCCCCTCCCCCGAATCCTTTCAGCGCATCAACGGGGAAGGGCTTGATAGAATAGGATCTCCCATCCTTTGTATATGCTGTAGAGCCCTGTTTCCCATGTTTGATCACAACAATTGAGGCCTGCTGCCTGCGCCAATAACAGGAAGTTGTCTCGTCCTTCCCATCCAGCCCCAGGAACTGCTCCGTCAGGTCATACTCCTCCCTGGAGCCCAGGATAATATCGCTGTCCCGCGCAACTGCTGAATAATACACGGCAATTTCATCCCGGCTCTTCCAGTTATATGCCCGGTAGTCAATATCAAATACCACCCTGACGCCATGTTTCTTCGCCAATGCAACTGCTTTCAATGCCGCCTCACGGGACGGGCCGGCAGCAAGGGCTGTACCTGATATCAGGAGGGCCTTGGCCTGGCTTAAATATGCTTCATCTATATCCTCCGGTGACAGCGACAGATCCGCAATCCCGTTCCGGTACATCAGGATATTACTTTCATCATGGCTGAGTATTTCTGTAAAAGTCAGGCCCAGGCTCTCTCCATGCAGGCACCTTTTCACATGGGAGGTATCAATTCCCTCCCTGTTAAAAAAGTCCACCACAAACTCGCCGAAACGGTCATCAGAGACACGAACGAAAAATCCACATTTTTTGCCCAGCCGTGAGAGTCCCACCGCAATATTGGCGGGAGAACCGCCCACATACTTTTTATAGGTCTCACTCTCCGCCAGTGTCTGATAATAATCCAGCGGATTAAAATCAATGGCAATACGCCCCAGAAGAATCAGGTCATATGGCCGCTCCTTGTCAAATGTCAAATATTTCATGGCTTTTCCCTTCTCTTCTCTTCCCAGAGTTTCTCATAAAGCATTTCCATGGCCTCCACCGTGATACCCTTCCGGGTGTTTGAGGGGCTGCCGGATGCGGCTGCATCCCGTGCCATTCTGGGAATTTCTTCCAGGAAATGTTCCCGTTCGATCCCATACTCACTAATCTCCGGGATGCGGATATCCGTAAGAAGCTGATCAATTGCTATTAATAATGCATGTGCCGCCGCCTCATCCCTCTCTGATTCAGGAGCCAGCCCACATTCTCTGGCAAGAAGTGCAAACTGCGCTTCTGCGCCATCCACAATATAATTCAGGCAGGCTGTCAGCAGCATGGCATTGGAAATGCCATGTGGCACATGAAACAGCGCGCCAACCGGCCGGCTCATCCCATGTACAATGGTGACGGAAGAATTATTGAATGCGATTCCGGCTTCCAATGCTGCCAGCGACATCTGAATCCGCCCGTTTTCATCGTTCCCGTCTTTCCACACCCTTTTCAGGTTCCCGAATATCCGTTGACATGCCGATACTGCAAAGGTGTCGGACAAGGGCTGGGCTTTCCTTGAAGTAAATGCTTCGATTGCATGTGTTAATGCGTCGATCCCTGTCGCCGCTGTCACCCCCTTAGGGGCAGTCATGGTAAACATTGGATCAATGATTGCTAAATCCGGCATCAACGCCGGGCCTTTCAGCAGCAGCTTTACCTGTGTCCTCCGGTCCGTAATAATTGTGAACTGGGTTGCTTCAGAACCGGTTCCCGCTGTTGTTGGTATTGCCGCCATGGGACACAGCTTCTGCGAAACCGTTTTTCCTATGTAATCCGCCGGCGTCCCTTTTCCCTTTGCCACCATTGCAATTGCTTTCATCGCATCAATTGGGCTGCCTCCTCCCAGGGCGATCAGAAAATCACATCCTTCTTCCTGAAACAGGGACACCCCATGGGCAATCATCCCATCATCCGGTTCCCCGTTTATTCCATCCTCCACAGCATAGGAGATCCCGTTATCCATAAGCATTCCTGTGACTTTATCCAGGTTCCCCAGCTTCCGCATGGTTTTGTCTGTGACAATCAGCGCTTTGCTCCCCAGACATTTCACCTCATCACACGCCTTATATAATGCACCTGAACCGCTTACAATCCGCCCTGGCGTTATAAATGTGTCTGCCATGTCCACCTCCCGGTCTATGAAAATACCTCCAGCAATTCACCATAGGATTTTGCTGTCTGCAGTTTCTGCATAATCCCATCATTTCCCAGCTTGCTGGCCAGCTCCGCGATCAACCGCAAATGGTCTTTCGCCCCCTTGGAATCCGACGGAACAGCAAAAAGGAAAAACAGATCTGACGGTTCCCCATCATATGAAGCCCATTCCACCATTTCCCTTGTGCGCCCCACCGCGATTCCCACACGCTCCACATGGTCCGACTTGCCGTGGGGGATTGCCACGTGATTCCCAATTCCCGTAATTCCCTCAGATTCCCGAAGATACACATCCCTCACATATCCTCCTAAATCATCTATATAGCCGGCCGCTTTCAAAAGTCCTGCCAGGTATCTGATCACGTCATCCTTTGTTCTGGCTTCCATGTCCAGGTCAATGACCCGTTGATCCAGAATCTCCTTCACTGCCATAACGGTATCCTCCTACCGAATAAAAAATTGATATATCTCCAATGCTGAGTCTATCTGCTTCAATGTTTCTAAATTCTCATCATTTTCTGTCAGGACCAGAAAATCCTTGTAGAACTGCTTCGTCTTTATGATTTCAAATTTCGAGGTCATCTTTATTCCCAACAGAAATACCATGTCCACCGGCTCTCCGTACCAGTCCAGCGGTTCATCCAGAACTGCCACGGCGATCCGTGCTTCATTGCTTTCCGCCATGTTTCCATGAGGGATCGCGATGCCGCGCCCAATGCTGGTTGTAGTAGCGCGTTCCCGTTCCAGCACGCTCTCCAGATAATGGTCCGTCACATCGCCTCTTTCTTCCATCTTCTTCACCATCATTGTGATCAGGTCTGTCTTATCCTTCACCTTAGGATGGAAAAAGATCAAGTCAATATCAAACAGCTGATGGCACAGATTGTGGAAACAGAAGCCCCGTTTCTTCCTTATGCTTTTAATTTCCCGAATCTTCTCCCGGATCTCCTCGGTATCCCGCTCTGTGAGCCGGTCGCCGATCTGTACACTCCGCCGGTCCTTAGACGGCGGGCTTGTTGTACTGATAATCAGATCCGCTTCCGGAAACTCCCTGGCGGAAAAATCATGGTTGCTGACTGCTTTGATCTTCGTAATCTCCGGCAGGCTGTATTTGATTATCTCCATCATAAGCTGGCTGCTGGCCTGCCCCTTCCGGCTGACCAGGATTGCCGACAGGGGCTTTTCTTTTTTCTGCCGGATTAACGCCGCCTGTATATAGAGGGCTATCTCCGCCAGCTCATCCTCAGTCACCTGAATTCCATACTGTTCTTCAAACAGATAGCTGGTGGACCAGGTGGCCAGAAATGTCTGTTTATATTCATTTTTAACATACTTGCTGATGCTGTCCAATGTGGCGGTAGAGTATTTCATTCGAAAAATTGCCGACCGCATATGGATCAGCAGGCTTTCGAACAGAATTGCATCCTCCGCCAGATTGGCATCCAGTACCGAGTCAATGGTATCAATCACTTTCTTCACAAAGTTTTGCAGGCTCTCATCATATTGTCTGGCATAATCTTCGCTGTTGATGTCCAGAATCGTATTCATCCGTTTTGCAGACACCAGGAGGATAGCAAGAAGAACAATATCATGATGTGGAAGCTTTACCTGAAACTCCCGCTCGATTCTCTGATAGATTGATTCTGCAAAGGAATACTCCACATAATGCTGAATATTTTCTTCCTGATTCTCCTCAAAGCGATGCTCCCCTTCCGGGTGGTTCCTTGTCAGGGACAGGCAGGCAAGTATCCACGCCATGTTAAATGATGTGTCGGCAAGCTCAATCCTCCACGCATTTTCCGCATTGACAATAATCCTTCGTATCCGGTAGATATCAATGCTGGCTGCATAATTGCCCAGCAGGGCTTCCATCACTTCCGTCATCATATAGAGCAGGTAATCTTTAATAGCAATCCGATAGTTATATTCATCGCCAGTCAGCCTGATCCCCTTATTTCGCACAGCGCAGATATTAAGGCTTCTCTTCTCAAACCACGGCGATACCACCCGCAGCATATTGGCTGCCGTGGGCGGGCTTAGGTACAGGCTTTCTGCCAGCTGCTGCAGCGTGATAATCTCGCCCGATTTCAGGCGGAGCAGCTTACCGATCAGCTGTCTGTCCCGGGTCGCCATGGCGGAAGGGTCTGGCAGCCTCTCCTCCTGGTCAAGGTATTCTCTGATCCAATCCTTCTGCATCTCTGTTGCATTCAGCCAGACACCTGTGCCCTGCTTCTTTCGGATTATCCCAAAGTTCTTACTTCCCATCCACTCATTCATCCGGTCAATCTTGGTACGCACTGTTTTTTCTGATAATCCCACATTATCCGCAAGCTGCACGATTGCACATGTCTGTCCATCCAGGAGGCATTTTAATATTCGGCTGAAATATAATGCGTTTTTATCTTTTTTCAACATTTCACCTGCTTTTAGCATAAGCGGCAGCAGATCATACCCATATCGCTGCCGCTATTTCTGTATCAGTTACTCATTACCGGACTGCTTCGCCTCCCCATAGATATAGCGTCCGGCAGAGCCGATCACCATCATGTAATCCTTTACAAATTGCTTAATACCCGCCTCGGCAGCCATACACAGATGCATATAATCTGCCTTTGGATCTTCTGCCGCCAACTTAAGCATCCCGGTCTTTCCTGCCTCAAAAGCGTCTGTACATACATTTATTTTATTAATACCGCCCTCTACTGCCCTTCTTAAGTTCTCCTCCCCTGAGCCTGACCCGCCGTGTAATACCAGCGGCATCTTTAACGTTTCCTTCAGCTGGCGCAGCCGCTCAAAATCCAATTTTGGAATCCTGCCTTTGGGATAGGCTCCATGGGCCGTGCCAATCGCAACCGCAAGGGCGTCCACACCGGTCCTTTCCACAAAGTCCGCCGCCTGCTCCGGGTTGGTATACAGATCCAGGTCCGAGTCATCCGAATCAGCAGCCTGTCCCACATGGCCCAGTTCCCCTTCCACAGAGCAGCCCATTCCATGAGCCATTGCACTGATGACAGCCGTGCGCTGCACATTTTCTTCATATGGCAGAGAAGAACCGTCAAACATCACATTGGTAAATCCTGCGTTGATACAGTCGGCAATCACATAAAAATCCGAACCATGATCCAGATTCAGTGCCACCGGCACATGTACCCGGGCAGCCAATTCTTTAATGACAGGAAGCAGCTCTTCCATATGCGCATGGTTTTTCATCTGCCCCGGCCCAAATTGGAGGATGATGGGAGCGTGCTCCTCCTCCGCTGCCATAATACCGGCGCGGGCCATTTCAATATTAATACTGTTCATTGCCATGACGCCGTAATACCGTTGATTGGCATCATCCAAAATCGCTTTCATAGAAACCAGCATCGTCTTATCTCTCCTTTATTGAATCTGAATATCCAGATTAATGTCAATATCTTCCTCTTCCTTTGTATCCGTGCCTTCCGCTTCCGGCTTTTTAAGCGCCGCATAGATAACACCTGTCACAACAGAACCAATGACCAGCGCAACTAAGAACCAGACAGGTTTTGTCATCATCGGCACAACAAAGATTCCACCGTGTCCGGCCACCGATTCACAGCCTAAGCCCACTGCAAGTGCACCGGCCACTGCGGAGCCAATCATGGAACTGGGAATTACCCTGGCCGGATCTGCCGCCGCAAACGGCAGGACGCCCTCTGTAATAAAGCAAAGTCCCATGGGCAGTGCGGTCTTAGCCGTCTCGACTTCCACCTTGGAGAATTTCTTCTTAGCAATCACTGTGGCGATGAAAATGCCAATGGGAGGCGTCATGCCGCCGATGATTTTCGCTGCCATTGGCCCATAGATTCCATCTGCACCAAGTGCGTTGGCCGCCATGGATGCTGTCTTGTTCACCGGCCCACCCATATCGAATCCCATACAGGCCCCGATTACACCGCCGATCACTGCTTTTGCTCCTCCATTCAGGGAAATGATCCACTTCTGGAACACGTCCATGATAAAGGCCAGCGGAATAGAAAATACACAGAGAAAAATCATACCGCATACAAAAGTGGATATTACCGGAATAAACATAACCGGCATCAGGCCGACACACCATTTCGGCAATTTCCATCCCTTCATCCAGTTGACAAATGCTCCGATAATAAATGCCATCAAGAGCCCGCCAAGGAATCCTGCTTTGGATTGGGCCGAACAGTAACCAATGACGATGCCCGGCACAATACCCGGACGCCCGGCAATTGAATACGCAACGCCCGCCGTCATAACGGCAACTGCAAAGTCCATTGCATAGGAGCCTAATTTATTGACACTCCACCAGAATCCCAGCCACGAGAATGGATTCAGATTGGAGAATGGTGTTGCGCCTGCTTCCACCGCATTGCCGATATCATATCCGCCAAACCCCTTGGCCAGCGCACACAGGATACCTCCACATACAACAATGGGGATCATGTATGATATACCGGTCATAACATGTTTTTTGATTTCAAATTTACTTTTACCCATCACGTTAACCCTCCTCTTTCGAGACTACCCCTTATTTACCAAGTTTCTCATGAATCTTTGCAAGTACACCCTTTGGAGACCTCATCACCATGCTGATGGGAATTTCCACCACTGGTTTCCCGGCAAAACGTTCCTTCCCCACACGGATGTCCGCTGAGATAATGATCACATCCGCCTCCTTAATCTCCTCCGGGGTCAGCTGGTTCTCGATGCCGATAGACCCTTGTGTCTCCACCTTAATGGAGTCCCCCAGCTCCCTAGCCGCATTTTCCAGCTTCTCTTTAGCGATGTAAGTGTGTGCAATGCCCGCCGTACAGGCTGTAATCGCCAGTATCCTCATATACCTCTCTCCTTTCTTTATGCTAATAAGAATTTATCATAGGAGAACCGGTTCCGGTAAATTATATAAGGCATATTGTTCCGGTAAATTTTTGTTTTTTCGCCCCGCAGGTGGGCGCGAATGGTTATAAAACGTCCGCGTAAACCATTCGCGCCCACCCCTTCATTTTCCTCCCCCTCCAATAAAAAAAAGCTGTAAAAAATGAAGTAAAATCACTCCATTTTTTACAGCCCATTATAACAACTTTATTTCTTATTCTCTTCCATCCATCTCTGCTTCACCTGAGCAAAGTTCACAATCACATCCACCGCTCCATCCAGTCCAGTCACGCTGCTATTGATACACAGGTCATAGCTTCTGGGATCGCTCCACTTTTTGTTGGAATAGTAGTTGTAGTAACTGGAGCGCTGTTTGTCTGTCTTGATCATGATATCCTTAGCCTTGGAGGCGTCTACATTGTAGGTCTCCTGAAGCCTGGCCAGCTTATCACTGTCATTGCCGGTGATAAACACGGACACTACATTGGGAAAATCGGAAAGCGCATAATCCGCGCACCGTCCTACGATCACGCAGGAATGCTCTTCCGCAAGCTTCTTGATGGTGTCAAACTGAGCCAAAAAAAGCTTATGATTAATGGGCATATCCGAATAGCCGGAGGCTGTGTATCCCATGGAATAGGAATCCATAACCAGGGAGTACAAAAAGCTGCTGGTGGGTCGCTCATCGTGTTTCTCAAACAGCTCCTCACAAAGCCCGCTGTGCTTCGCAGCCAATGCCAACAGCTGCTTATCATAGCACTCTACCCCTAATCTTTCTGCAAGTTTC
>URUZ01000164.1 GCA_900551225.1 uncultured Clostridium sp. | reverse complement strand
CGGCATACGAAATCCTCTCTGGTCTCGTGGGCTCGGAGATGTGTATAAGAGACAGGTGTTGTTATACGCGGTGAAATGCCGGCGGAGCCTGCATTATATCGCTATACGCCGTGAAACATGAAAGGAGAAGACATGATAAACAAATTCTGTAAGACACCATTGTGGGAGGCTTCGCCGGTACTGGCGGCTGTGGCAGGGGGAAGGACGCCTGCTGAGACGGTGATACGGGGCGCGAAGCTGGTCAATGTATGTACAGGGGAGATTTTAGAAAATACGGACGTGGCCATTGCCAGGGGGCGTATCGCCCTGGTGGGGGACGCGGGCCACTGCATCGGCCCGGATACCAGGGTGATTGAGGCCGGGGGCCAGTACATTGCTCCTGGATTCCTGGACGGACATATCCATGTGGAATCCGCTATGATGGGTGTGGGCGAGTATGCCAAAACTGTGATTCCCCACGGAACTGTAGGCATTTACATGGACCCCCATGAGATCTGCAACGTGCTGGGCCTGGAAGCGGTAAAATGCATGGAGAAGGACAGCGCCAGAACCCCGTTAAAGGCCATGATCACCACCCCCTCCTGCGTTCCTGCGGTGCCCGGCTTTGAGGACACCGGCTCCTATGTGGGACCTGAGGACGTGGCACAGACCATGGACTGGGACAGCGTGGTGGGCCTTGGGGAGATGATGAACTTCCCCGGCATCCTGAACTCTGATGAAAAGACCCACCAGATTGTGGGAGAGACCTTAAAAGCAGGTAAGATCGTCACCGGCCACTACTCCATGCCGGAGACCGGGCCGGGTCTCAACGCCTACATTGCAAGCGGAGCCCGCTGCTGCCATGAGTCCACCAGGGCCGAGGACGTTCTGGCCAAGATGCGCCTGGGGATGTACGCCCAGTTCCGCGAAGGCTCTGCGTGGCATGATTTAAAACAGGTGGCCAAGAGCATCACCGAGCGCAAGATTGACACCCGCTTCGCCTGCCTGGTATCAGATGACGCCCATCCGGCCACCCTGCTGACCAAGGGCCATCTGAACCACATTATCCGCCGCGCGCTGGAGGAGGGCATCGATGCCATAACCGCCATCCAGATGGTGACAATCAACTGTGCCCAGTGCTTCCAGATGGACCATGAGCTGGGTTCCATCACCCCCGGTAAATGTGCGGACATCGTATTCCTCAACAACCTGGAAGAGATCCGGGTGACCAGGGTGCTGATCGACGGCGAGGTGGTCGCGGAAGATGGGAAGATGACCTTGGAATTTGAACCCTATACATATCCTGGCTGGGTAACCGACTCCATGCATATCGGCGGGGAGATCACGGCCGATACCTTCCGTCTGGAGGCACCGAAGCTGGCGGACGGCACGGCGGCCCCCGACGGTTCTGGTGTGGATGTCCAGGTGATCCAGGTGTTCTCAGGCCAGGTGCCCGACAAGGCCACAGAGGCCACCCTGACGGTAAAGGACGGCCAGGTTGGCTCAGACATTGATCAGGATGTGCTGAAGACAGTGGTATTTGAGCGCCACCATGAGACCGGCAAGAAGGGCTTTGGCTTCTGCAAGGGCTTTGGCATCCGCTGCGGGGCCATGGCATCCACTGTGGCCCATGATGCCCACAACCTGCTGGTGGTGGGAACCAATGACGAGGATATGGCCCTGGCGGCCAACACCCTGGTGGAGAGCAAGGGCGGAATGGTCATTGTCAGCGGCGGCCAGGTGCTGGGTCTGGTGCCCCTGCCCATTGCCGGGCTGATGAACGATCTGCCGGCAGAGGAGATGTCTGAGCTGGTGGAGAACCTGGAAGGCTGCTGGGAGCGCATCGGCTGCACCATGGTATCACCCTTTATGACCATGGCCCTGATCCCCCTGGCCTGCCTGCCGGAGCTGCGCCTGACGGACCGCGGCCTGGTGGACTGCCGGACATTCCAGTTTACACCTTTATTTAAATAATACAAAAGGAGTTATTATATAGTGAATTTAGCACAGCCATGGCTTCCAGAACATCTGGAAGCCGCAGAAAGAGGAATGGATTACCTGCTTGAATGTGTCCGGGATGAAGAACGGATACAGGAAAAGCAGCTGGATGGGTTGTCGGCGGAGGGGGAAGATCTGGATCTCATCAGCATAAGCCGAAGCCGTTTGACCGGGTGTTCATTTTTCAGCTGCTCCTTTGAGAGGGGGAATTCATGGACGTGGTATTCCAGTCCTGTGATTTCTCCGGCAGCAATTTCTCCGACTGCTTCTTTAACAGATGCCGGTTCCTGGCCTGCAAGGGGCTGGGAACCAAGTTCTCCGGCAGCAGCGTCAAACACGTGCTGATCCAGGACTGCAATCTGGAGTATGCCAATTTTGACTCCTGCAAGCTGGAGATAATGCACATCCAGGACACGCGCCTGCCGGGAGCCAGCTTCAGCCAGTGCAGGGTCAGGGAAGTGTCCTGGGACAGGGCGGAGCTTACCGGAGCAAGTTTCTTCAAGACCTCCATGCGGGGCATGGATTTTACCACCAGCCTTATAAACGGTCTGGTGATGTCCGACGGCTTCCAGGAGCTGCAGGGCGCGGTGGTGGACTTATACCAGGCGGCTGAGCTGGCTAAAAGGCTGGGTCTGGTGATCAAATAGGCAGTTATTAAACAGGCAGTTATTAAACAGGCGTTTATTATATTAAAGAAGGGGGGATTTTGGATGAAGATTACGTATATTCACCACAGTTCTTTTTTAGTGGAAATGGAAGAGGCGGCTTTTTTATTTGATTACTTTGAGGGAGAGATTCCCACGGTGATGGACAAGCCCCTGGTGATTTTTTCCAGCCATCGGCACGGGGATCATTTTTCACCGGCTATCTTTGATCTGACGGAACAGGCGGAGCGGGTGGTCTATGTGCTGTCCGACGATATCTGGCGCAAGCGGATTCCACAGGAGCTGAGAAGCCAGACCCTGTTTCTGGGGCCGGGTGAGGAGGCTTCCCTGAATCTGCCGCCGGCCATCAAGGTGTGTACCTTCAAGTCCACGGACGAGGGCGTGGCCTTCATGGTGGAGTGCGGCGGTAAGCGGATCTATCACGCGGGAGATCTGAACAACTGGGTGTGGTCCGGGGAGCCGGAGGCGGACAACCGGAAGATGAGTGAGAATTACCACAGGGAGCTGAAAGCCATGGCCGGGAACCATGTGGATGTGGCATTTGTGCCCCTGGACCCCAGACAGGAGGGCGACTTCTGGCGCGGGATGGATGATTATATGAGAATGGTGGGAGCCGATGTGGTGTTCCCCATGCATTTCTGGGGAGATTTTGACGTGACGGACCGGTTTAAGGCCTTAGACTGCGCCGGAGAATATAAGGACCGCATCGTTAGAATCCATTGTGCCGGGGAAGAATTTACAGTATAGATTATAAGGACAGCGTGTTTGAAAGGAAGGAAACAAGATGATATTAATACGTGGCGGCCGGGTGATCGATCCGGCGGCAGGCCGGGAACGGCAGGCAGACGTGGTGATTGAGGACGGAGTGATAAAAGAGGTGCTGGAGCCGGGAACAGCCGGGGACCGGGAGTTTGACCAGGTGATTGAGGCGGAGGGCCTGTCGGTGGCGCCGGGGCTGGTGGATGTCCATGTACATTTCCGGGACCCGGGGTTCACGGTGAAGGAGGACATCCACACCGGAGCCAGAGCCGCGGCAAAGGGCGGTTTTACCACAGTGATCCTGATGGCCAACACCAAACCCATTGTGGACAACGAGGAGACTCTCTCCTATGTTCTGAATGAGGGGAAAAAGACGGGAATCAATGTGCTCTCCTGCGCGGCCGTGTCCAGCGGTTTTGGCGGCAGGCAGCTGACCGATATGGAAGGCCTGTTAAAATGCGGGGCCGCCGGATTCACTGACGATGGGATTCCCCTGATGGACGGAGTATTTGTGAAGAAGGCCATGGAGGAGGCTGCCCGCCTGGATACGGTGCTCAGCTTCCACGAGGAGGACAAGAGCTTTATCTCCCAGAACGGCATCAACCACGGCGCAGTGTCCGAGCAGCTGGGAATATATGGGTCCCCCCGCCTGGCTGAGGATTCTCTGGTGGCCAGGGACTGCATGATCGCCCTGGAGACTGGGGCAACGGTGGACATCCAGCACATCAGCTCCGGCAACGCAGTGAAGATGGTGAAGCTGGCCAAGGAGCTGGGGGCCAAGGTGTGGGCTGAGGTAACGCCCCATCATTTCACCCTCACAGAGGAAGCGGTGTTAAAACACGGCGCCCTGGCCAAGATGAACCCGCCCCTGCGCACGGAAAGGGACCGTCAGATGCTGATTGAGGGCCTGAAGGACGGTACCATTGACATGATTGCCACGGACCATGCCCCGCACACCGTCCAAGAGAAGGAGAAGCCCCTGACAGAGGCGCCCAGCGGAATCATCGGCCTGGAGACCGCCCTGGCCTTGGGGCTCACCAGCCTGGTAAAACCGGGCCATCTGACGGTGGTCCAGCTGATGGAGAAGATGAGCCTGAATCCGGCCCGCCTCTATAAACTGGACTGCGGACGCATGGAAGCGGGTGCTCCGGCGGACCTGGTGCTTTTTGATGAAAATGAACAGTGGACGGTGGCAGATTTTGCCTCCAAGGCTTGCAACAGCCCCTTTGTGGGGGAGACGCTCACCGGGCGTGTGAAATATACCATCTGCAAGGGGAAGGTGGTGTACCAGGACGCATGAGTGACAGAAGATACGATATCATCCTGCTGGACGTGGACGGCACCCTTCTGGATTTTAAACAGTCCGAGGCCTGGGGCATGACCACAGTGTTGAAAACCTATGGTTTTGAGCCGACACCTGAACTGCTGGAACAGTATCATCAGGTGAACAACGCCGCCTGGGATGCATTTGAGCGGGGAGAGGTGACCAAGGAGAAGCTGGTCTGCGACCGGTTCGTGAACTTCTTCGGCCGGCTGGGCAGGACTGTGGACGGCCTGGAGGTGGAGTTGTTTTACCGCAGCCTGCTGGACCATTCCGCCATCCTCATAGACGGGGCGTTGGAGCTGTGCGCCTATTTAAAGGAGCGGTACGACCTGTATATTGTGACCAACGGCACCTCCTCCACCCAGTACAAGCGCCTGGCTGCCTCAGGCCTGGACCAGTATGTAAAGGACATCTTCGTGTCCGAGGACGCCGGCAGCCAGAAGCCCCAGAAGGAGTATTTCGACTACTGCTTCACACGGATTCCTAACGCAGACCCATCCCGCATGCTGCTGGTGGGCGATTCCCTCCAGTCCGATATCCGGGGCGGAAATGCAGCCGGAACAGATACCTGCTGGTACAACCCGGGGGGACTTTTAGGGCAGGATGGAATACGGGTGGATTATGAGATAAGAGAATTGGAAGAGCTGAAAAAACTGCTTTAAGCAGTTTTTTCTCTTTACATATTTGCTTTAGTGTGCTACTATGGTAGAGTGTTTTCGGGATAAAGTATTATGAATCAGATTCGAGGAGGAGACTAATTATGAAAAAGAGCGTATTATGTACGGCTATGGCCGCATTGATGGCATTGACACTGGCGGGCTGCGGGCAGCCGGCAGCTGCCACAACAGCAGCGGCAGATACAACAGCGGCAGATACTAAAGCAGCGGAGACAGCGGCTGAAACCAAGGCGGAGACATCCGCAGAGGCAGAGACCAGCGCGGAGGCCAAGGCGGCGGAGAGCGCCGGCGGCACGCTGATCGTTGGATTTGACCAGGATTTCCCGCCCATGGGATTCATGGGGGATGACGGAGAGTACACTGGATTTGACCTGGAGCTGGCACAGGAAGTTGCCAAGCGCCTGGGATTAGAATACAAGGCCCAGCCCATTGCCTGGGATTCCAAGGACATGGAGCTGAGCTCCGGCAACATTGACTGTATCTGGAACGGCTTTACCATGACAGGCCGCGAAACAGATTATGAGTGGACAGAAGCATACATGGCCAACTCCCAGGTATTTGTGGTAGCAGGGGATTCAGGAATTACCTCCCAGGCGGATCTGGCAGGCAAGGTTGTGGAGTGCCAGGCCGATTCCTCCGCCCTGGCCGCGCTGAACGAGGCGCCGGATCTGACTGCAACCTTTGGGCAGATGCTGACTACAGCGGATTACAACTCTGCATTTATGGATTTAGAGCAGGGCTCTGTGGACGCGGTTGCCATGGACGTGATTGTGGCAGGATACCAGATCCAGCAGAGGAACGCTGATTTTGTGATTCTGGATGACACCCTTTCCTCCGAGGAGTACGGAGTGGGCTTTAAGAAGGGCAACACGGATTTAAGAGACAAGGTTCAGAAAACGCTGGAAGAGATGGCGGCAGATGGCACGCTGAAGACGATTTCTGAGAAATGGTTCGGTGAGGACATCACCACCATCGGCAAATAGTAAATATTAAAACCGCTGCATGATTCACCGGACAGCGGTTTTTGCCGGCTTTATACACGCAATAGAAGGATAAAGGCAGGGATTGACTATGGGGAAAATGACGGTACAACAGATGCTTGTGCAGCTGGCAGGGGGGATGATGACCAGTGTGCAGATATTCGCGGTGACGCTGATTGTCTCACTGCCATTGGGGCTGCTGGTGGCATTTGGCCGGATGTCTAAAAATGGGGTGATCCGCACCATTGTAAAGCTGTACATATCTGTGATGCGCGGAACGCCGCTGATGCTGCAGCTGATGGTGGTATACTTTGGGCCATATTACCTGTTTGGGCTGAAATTCGGCAGCGGATACAGGCTGTGGGCTACCCTGATTGGATTTGCGGTGAACTACGCCGCCTATTTTGCGGAGATTTACCGCAGCGGCATCCAATCCATGCCTGTGGGCCAGTATGAGGCTGCCAAGCTGCTGGGATACAGCAAAGGGCAGACATTTTTCAAAATCATCCTGCCCCAGGTGATCAAGCGGATACTGCCCTCAGTGACCAATGAGGTGATTACCCTGGTCAAGGACACCTCCCTGGCATTTACACTCAGTGTGGCGGAGATGTTCTCCATCGCCAAAGCCCTGGCCGCCTCCCAGACCAACATGGTTCCCTTTATAGCGGCGGGCCTGTTTTACTACATATTCAATCTGCTGGTGGCCCTGGTCATGGAGCGGGTGGAGAAAAAACTGGAATACTACCATTAGGAAGGGAGTGTGTGTGGATGATGAACCTTTTGGAAATAAAACATGTGGAAAAGTCCTTTGACGGGCTGAATGTAATCAAGGATATCTCAATGACTGTTGGAGAAGGCGAGATTGTATCCATCATCGGCCCTTCCGGCTCCGGCAAGTCCACCCTTCTGCGCTGCGCCACCATGCTGGAGACCATGGACAGCGGCGAGGTGGTATATCTGGGGAAAAAGGCGGCGTGGTCCGGATCGGACGGCCGTGCTGTGTACGCCGGGAAGAAGGAGTTAAAGGAGATCCAGAGCCAGTACGGTCTGGTGTTCCAGAATTTCAACCTGTTTCCTCATTTTGATGTGATGAAGAACATTACGGATGCGCCTATCCATGTGCAGAAGCGGGACAAAGAGACTGTGTACCGGGAGGCCAGGGAGCTGCTTGCGAAAATGGGCCTGGAGGACAAGGAACACGCCTATCCCTGCCAGCTGTCCGGCGGCCAGTGCCAGCGCGTGGCCATTGCCAGGGCCCTGGCCCTAAAGCCCAAGATCTTGTTTTTCGACGAACCGACTTCAGCCCTGGACCCTGAACTGACCGGGGAGGTACTGAAGGTGATCCGGTCCCTGGCGGACCTGGATATCGCCATGGTGATTGTGACCCATGAGATGGCATTTGCCAGGGACATATCCCACAGGGTGATCTTCATGGCAGGAGGCGTCATTGTGGAGGAAGGGACGCCCCAGCAGGTGTTCGCATCGGATAATGAGAGGACCCAGAGCTTCCTGGGGAGATATGGGGCGATGCTTCAGGGAGCGTAGATCTGTAAATAAGCATATATGCCAAGGGCGCCCCAATAGCCGGGGCGCCCTTGATTGCTGTTAATATGTATAATCTTCGATTTCCACCTTATCCGATTCCTGGAACGGGGCCAGGGTGGATATCATTTTCACGGTTTGCTGGTATGGATTGAAGCAATAGTGTACTTCCAGGGGCTCAATGTGGATCAGTTCGCCCTGCTTTAAGTGGTGCACCGTTCCGTCCACCACGATGTTGATTTCACCTTCAAGGATAAAGAAGTCCTCCTCCATGATATTGTGGTAATGAGCTTTAAAATCCTGGCCTGGCTGGAACTGGACTATGGCAAAATTCATTCTTGGGCCCTTCATCAGATACTTAGGGCCGCTGTCCCCAAATCGGTATTCTTTTTCTTCTTCATTTACAATAAACATTTTCTATGATTCCTCCTGCTGTTTTATAATCCTGGGGCAGCCCACATGCTCTGAGTCAAATCCTGGTCGCACAGATCCAGCTGAGCTTTGTAAACTTTGCGCCATTGGTGGTACATGTCACTGTAGAGCTGATGGTTGGCCGCATTGGGGACATATGTAGTATCCCACTTCACCAGCTTTTCTGCCGCTTCTGATATATCTTCATAAATCCCGACCCCATAGCCTGCCAGAATGGCGGCGCCCAAAGCGGTTGCCTCCTTGATGACCGGAACCTTTACGGGCAGGCCCAGCACATCGGATAAAATCTGGCACCACAGCGCACTCTTGGAGGCGCCGCCGGCAAAGATGATCTCCTCGGGCTGGTTACCGGTGGCCTCGTGCACCAGATCCAGATGCCCTTTTGTTACCAGCGCCGTATTTTCGAGGATTGCCCGGTAGAACGTATATTTTGAATAACGCACGGGGTCCAGTTCAAAATTGGTGAAGGTTGGGGAGGCGTGTTTCCAGTGGATGAAGTTCATTACGTCTGAGAATGTGCACATCATGCCGTAAGAACCAGCCGGTATGTCCTTGGCATACTGATTCATCACATCATATGGGTCCGTCCCCTTCAGCCGTGCGATTTCCTTTTCAGCCTGGCAGAATCCGTCCCGGAACCAGCGCATCACAAGACCTGGTTTAAAGGCCAGGGCTTCGTACTGCCATACGCCCGGCACTGCGTGGCAGTTGACCCGGACGCGGCAGCCATCGTCTGTTCTGCCGTCGGCTGTATTGTACTCATACTGCCAGAAGCTTCCTCCAAAAACAGCCGCCTGGTTTGGCCTCACGGCGCCCACGCCGATGCAGCCAAGCTGTGCGTCGCCGCCTCCCACAATCACAGGCGTTCCCTGGGCCAGGCCGGTCTGCTCCCCGCACTGTGCGGTGACGGTTCCGGCTTTGGAGCCGCATTCGCGCACTTCGGGGAAGATATCGGTCCGCAGGCCGCAGCGGCTGGCAATGGATGCATCCCACGCCCTCTTTTTGAGGCTGAACAGTCCCGTGGTGGAACCATTGCTCGGTTCCACGGCCAGAACGCCGGTCATCTTATGGATCAGCCAGTCATTGAACATACCCACGTATGCAATATTCCTGTAGACCTCAGGCATTTTATTCTTAACCCATAACAGGCGGGGAAGCGCATCCAGGGCATAGGTCTGCCCGGATTCCAGGTATAATTCTTTTTCAAGCCCCGGATATGCCTCCATCAGCTGGCTTACTTCGTCTGTGCTTCTTGCATCTACATTGGCGCAGGCCCAGATTTCCTTTTGGTCCCTGTCGTAGAGTACGATCCCCTCCCTCATGCAGGTAGTGGAAATGGCCGCGATTTCATCTGGGGAAATGCCGGACTGGGCCAGTACGCCTTTCACACATTCACAGGTCAGCTTCCAGTTGTACTCCCAATCAAAATCCATGCTGCCCGGGTATCTGGGATCTTCTTTATGCTCCCATTCCTGCTGCTTACATGCAACCTGGCTGCCCGACAGGTCGAACAGGACAGCCCGGACGCTTCCTGTCCCGGCATCTACAGCAAGAATATAATTCTTTGACATATACAATCCTCCTTCTCTCCTAAACTCTAATCAATCAACTTCTTTGCCGTTTCTTCATCTGTGATCAGTACATCCAGATATCCGCCCTTTAGAACTGCCCGGATTGCCTCCACCTTCTGGGGGCCGCCTGAAATGCCGATTACATTATTTAAACTCTTTAGCGTTTCCAGCGGTGTGCTGAAAAGCCGCTCTTCTATCTCGCTGTGAATCGGTTTTCCGTCTTTATCCATAAAGTGGGTGAGGACATCACCTACGGCCCCCTGCATGGAAAGATAGAGGAAATCATTCTGATTTAAAATACCGTTGGATAAGATGGTGGCATCGTCATTCATGGCTCCGATGCCCACAACTGTCATGGTTGCCATGCGGACCATTCTTGCAATCTCCGCTATGGGCGGTTCATTGCGCATGGCTTTACACATCTCCTTGGAGGAGACGAGAAGGGGGGCGGGATAGAGGTAGAGCTTGGCATTGAATATGTTGGAACGGATATTGGGCAGGTAATAGCTGACACCTCCTGTCAGGGATACCACGGAAATCGGGGATTCCGCAATGGTAGCCAGATGGTTTAACACTCTGCTGGGGGTGTCTCCGTAGCCCATATTGATGAACATGTTTTCGGTCAGTCTGTCGCCAATGTACATGGCAGCTGCCTGCGCGATGGTTTCGTTTAAATTGGAGCCGCTGGGAGGTGTGGGGACCACAAAAATATCTTTCAAATTCCACTGGGTGGTCAGCGTCTGCTCAAGCACCAGCTGCTGGCTCCGCTCAGGTGAAATTTTAAATTGTATCACCCCTGTCTGCTTGGCCTTCTCCAATAATTTGATGACCTTCATGCGGGATATGCCCAGCTTCTCGGAAATCTTCTGCTGGGTCATGTTTTCTATATAATAATACCAGGCTGTTTTAACAATTAAGGAATCTTCGTAATCCATACGGCTATACACACCTCCAGAGGTTTGATATTAAGTGAAACAATAAAACAGATGTTGAACAAATGTTTAGACATCGTTAAAATGTTTGGCTTCGTGATAAGTATATCAGAGCCGTACATGGATG
>URUZ01000163.1 GCA_900551225.1 uncultured Clostridium sp. | reverse complement strand
TCTCTCCTTTAATCATTTATGTTGTTTGACTGAAATCAATAATAGTAATTGTTACTGATATTAATATAAAGCATCCGTTTTAAAATGTCAACACTTTTTTTATAAAAATTTTCATCCATGCTTTTAATGTGCTATAATGTAATCAAATTCCTATTATAAGAGGAGATAACAATGAACCCAAGCTACTTTAGAATTAAACTTCCTGAGAAAATAGCAGTGGAAAGGCTGTGCAGATGGATGGATAAGACCCCAAAAGAGACAATCGAAACATCTTTTTCTCAATCCATTGCCCATTCACTGGATGAAAATGGCCAGTGGAAAGGCGGCTGCCTGTTTGTGTATGAAAATGAAGGGTGGACTGTTTTTGAGGATTTGTCCGGCGGATTTTCGGGGATTCCGGCTGAATCATGGCAAAGCCTTGCAGAGAGTGATGAGTTTATGATGGCCGGTTATAATAACGCGGTTCCTTACGGTGAACTGATCGCCATAACCGGAGGTGTGGTTCAAAAGGAATTTCTGGAAGATCTGAGTACGCCGGAGGCGAATGTGAATAACGGAGATATGTTTCAAGAAGTCAAGGATTGGACGGGGGCTGCGGGAGTCGTGGATGACGACGGAATTGTGTATTCAGAGCAGGGGACAGTGATGATTTTTTAAATCGTTTATCTGCAAAATAATTGGGCGGATTCAACACATTTCAAAGTGTTTGAATCCGCCCGGTTATTTTGGCTCTTAGAATCATGCAGGTTTTGATACACCGGACTCAGCGTGTTTCTCCAAACAGCCGTTGCACTGTCCAAAGAACAGTACGGAGTGGCTGTCTACAACACCCGGCGCAAACTCCTGGGCAGCCTGATTCAGTGAATCCTGCAGTACCATGGGTATGTCATACACCTGATTGCATTCCCTGCACAGAAAATGATAATGCTGGCCAGGGTTTCCGTCAAAATGATCGGCACCATCACCGCAGGTCAGCCGCTGGATTTCCCCTGTTTCAACCAACAGGTTTAAATTGCGGTATACAGTACCAAGGCTGATATTGGGATATTCCTCACGGATGCTGGCGTATAGGGCGTCTGCCGTTGGATGATCATGTCGGTTCATTAAACAGGCTTTGATGGATTCCCTCTGACGACTATACTTAAGCGTTTTCATGGCGTCTCCTTCCTTTTATATTTAAATACTGAAACGATAATAGTAATAGTTACTATTAATAAATATAGCCCATTTCTCCATTTTTGTCAAGGGAACACCAGCAATAAGAAAAAAATCCCTGAACAGGAAATAAATGGAAATCCTGTTCGGGGATAGGAGATTCTTTTATTTGGGGGCGTAGGAGATCCGCTCCTTTGCAATGCGGATGAATTCCTTGGTGGCCCTGGACATGTAGTGGTCCTTGTGATAGCCGATGCCCAGCACGCCGTGGGTCCGCCGGTAGTTCAGGGGGTAAAGGTTCAAATGGGACAGCTCCAGCAGCCTGCTTTTGTGGAGAGTGGCGGACTGTTCCGTGGACATGAACATTCTGGGGTAGAAGGTGATGCCCATGCCTTTTGCGCTGAGGGCCAGCACAGTCTCAATATTTTCCGTCTCCAGCACAATCCTGGGGGACATCTGAACATCCTCGAAGATCTCATCCGCGATGGTGCGCACCCGGTTGCCCTTTTTCAGAAGAATAAAGGGGCATTTCTCCAGAAGGGACAGGTCCGTGGACTGGGAGAGCTTCTCCTTGATCTCATCCATCTGTCCGGGATATGCTTTATCCAGCACCTGGTCCGGAACCACCAGAAGGATCTCTTCCTCGCAGAGCGGCACTGTGGCCACATTCTCCACAGTCACCGGCAGCAGGTCAATGATCAGGTCCATATCGCCGTGGAGCAGGCCTGAGGCCATCTGGCTGGAATTCCCCTCGATCAGCTTCAGCTCAATGCCGGGGAACTGGCTCTGATAGGAGGGCAGGATCTCCGGCAGGATCACACGGCCCCGGGTATGGGACACGCCGATGGCCAGCTGGCCGGTGGAGAAGTCCTTGATATCGGATATTTCCTTGTAGGTCTCATCTCTCAGATCCAGCATTTCCCGGGCGCGGCTCATGAGGGCCTGGCCTGCGTAGGTCAGGGCCAGGGGGGAGGTGCGGTTGAAGAGAATCACGTCAAATTCTTTCTCCAGGTTGGAGATGTGGTTGCTGAGAGACTGCTGGGATATATACAGCTTCTTGGCGGCCCGGGTAAAATTCAGCTCCTCGGCCGCCACCAGGAAATATTCCAGATTCAGGAAATTAATCATCAGGCCCACCTTCCCGCCAGCAGCTCTGCCAGCCTGGGAATGTAAGCGCCCAGCTTATCAAGGGAGGTGTTGACCACCAGATCTTCCGGGAAACCGATTTCTTCCAGCAGCTTATGTGCTTCGGCATGGTTGCCGGCATCCAAGGCAATGTGGGCGTCGCTGTTGATAATAATGGGCTGTTCGTAGTCCATGCACAGCTTCAGCATGGTCATATAATTGTCTCTGGCGCCGGGCCGGCTGCTGCTGGGATGCAGGGAACTGTTGTTCATCTCCAGAAGCTTGTGGTTCGCCTTCGCTGCCGGGACCAGGGCTTCATAGTCTATAGGAAAACGGCTGTCGTCGGGATGGCCGATGATCTGCACATAAGGATTTTTCAGGACATTCAAATAGGCGGAGGTGTTCTGCTCTGCGCTGCCGCTCTTATAACACGGCGGGTGCAGGCTGGCTATGCAGTAGTCCAGGTGGTCCAGGATCGAGGGCGGCAGGTCGACATTTCCCTCATAATCCAGAATGTTTAACTCCGTGCCCATCATCAGACGGACGCCATACAGCTCCCGCGGAATGACTTTGAAGTTAATAAAATGAAACTCATGGCAGCTTCCGGGCATGGCCGGCGCGTGATCAGAGCACCCAAAAAGGGTCAGCCCCTTGTCCGAGGCAGCTTTTACCATTTCGAACAGGGTATTGTAGGCGTGACCGCTGGCAGTGGTGTGCGTATGCAGATCCAATATGTCATACATGGCGACAGGAAAATCCTTTCTTAAAATGAAGTTTTAAGTATATTTTATCCAATTTACAGGTTCAGAGAAATCATATCACATTTTTTTCTGGATGAAAAGGTGAAAACCGCAGATTAAAATGGGCAAAATGACGCATTTTTGAAAAAAAGGAATAAATTTTGTGAGAAAACTATAGAAATATTAGGTGAGATGTTGTTATAATGGAAAGGAGCAATTTCAGGCAGCGATGCCGGAACTAGAATCAAGGAAAAAGCGAGGAGAGAAACATGAGTGAAGAAATGAAAAAAGAACTGGAAATGGATGCTCCCAAGGTGGAAGAGGCGGCACAGCCCGCGGAGACCATGGAAGATTACGCAGCAGAGCTGGAAGCTTCCTATAAGACCTTAAATAAGAGGAACATCGAACTGGTTGAGGACGAGAGCGGCGTGCTTGAGAAATGGGCGCAGTTTGCTCAGATGATGGAGAACAAGACCATTGTCAACGTTAAAATCGCTGAGGCAGTCAAGGGCGGAGTAGTTACCTATCTGGACGAAGTGAGAGCGTTTATCCCTGCTTCCCAGCTGTGCATCGAATATGTGGAGAAGCTGGAGGACTGGCAGGGCAGATCTGTGGAGGCAGTAATTATCACCGCAGATGTGGACCACAAGAGACTGGTGCTGTCCGGCCGTCAGGTTGAGCAGGACAAGAAGAACGAGGAGCGCAAGGCCGCACTGGAACAGTTTAAGGCCGGTGACGTGGTGGAGGGCACAGTGGACAGCCTGAAGAACTACGGCGCGTTTATTAAGCTGGCTGACGGCGTGGACGGCCTCCTGCACATTTCCCAGATCAGCACCCAGAGAATCAAGCATCCGGGCGTGGTTCTGAAGGAAGGCCAGACCGTTAAGGTGAAGATCCTGTCCGTGGCAGACGGCAAGATCAGCCTCAGCATGAGAGCGCTGACCGCTCCTGCACAGGAGGAAGAGCATTACGAGCGCTTTGACTACAAGGAGACAGCTTCCGTGACAACGGGCCTGGGCGACCTCCTGAAGGGGCTGAAGCTCTAAAGTATGGAATAGAAGGAGGGATAGCGATGTCAAATATCCCCAAAGCCGATGACCAGGTGGACCAATGGCGTTCGGTCATGTTTTTATACGATTCCGCTTTAAAGAAGATGAATACCAAGATCGAGATATTGAACAATGAGTTTGTGAACCGGTACGACTACAACCCGATTGAACACATCAAATCCAGGGTAAAGACCGCGGACAGCATTGTAAAAAAGCTGAAGAAGGACGGCCATGAGGTGACCATTGAGAATATGATAGAGCACCTCAGCGATATAGCCGGAATCCGGATTATATGTTCCTTTACTTCAGATATCTATCAGATCGCGGGCATGATCTCCAACCAGCGGGATGTGACGGTACTTCATGTAAAGGACTATATCAAATTCCCAAAGCCCAACGGTTACAAGAGCTATCACATGGTAGTCACGGTGCCCATCTATCTGTCGGACGGACCGGTAGAGACTAAGGTGGAAATTCAGATCCGTTCCGTGGCCATGGATTTCTGGGCCAGTCTGGAACACAAGATTGCATATAAATTTGAAGGCAATGCCCCTGAGAACCTGCTGCAGGAGCTGAAAGCATGTGCGGACATGGTGGATGTGCTGGATGCCAAGATGTTCTCGCTGAACGAGGCCATAACGGCCATTGCGGCGGAACAGCGCAGAGTACAGGAATTGGGTAGAAAGACGGAAGATGAAATTACGTGAAACGCTATTTTAAGGAAACATATCAGGTCATAGGAGTGAACCTGCGGCCGCTGCTGGTATTTGAACTGCTGTACCGGCTGGCCGCAGGAGCCCTCTACATCAGAATAACAAGCCTGCTGCTCGGCATCTCCCTGCGGGCGGCGGGCTTTAGTTATCTGACCATGAGCAACTTTCTGGCGTTCCTGCTTCGGCCGGTGACGCTGGCATGTGCCATGGTCCTTCTGTTTTTGGGCATGATTTTAATGATTGGCGAAGTGGGCGGGCTGATAACTGCATATCAGGCGGCCGCTTATTCGCGCCGTCTTGACGTGGTGTCTATTGTGAGAGGGGCTTTTGGGAAGGTCAGGGATGAGCTGCAAAAGGGGAACTGGCAGGTGCTGTTCATGTCTCTGGCCAGCTATTTGATGATGAACTGTTACTTCTTGTACCGGCTTTTGACCAGGGTGAAGCCGCTGAATTTCGTGATGTACGAGATACTGCATGCCCCCGCAGGCCGTCTGGGCCTGGTGCTTCTGGCAGTGGGACTGGTCCTGGTGGGTATCCCCTCCATGCTGGTGTTTTTCACCTGCATGGTGGAGCAGAAGCATTTCCGGGACGGGCTGCGCCGCAGCATAGCCCTGGTGAGAGGACGGTGGCCCAGGGCCGTGGTTCTGCTGCTGGGGCTGAACCTGCTGCTGGCTGTGGTTCTGGGGCTGATCCATCTGCTGACTGTGGTGGCCGCGGCGGTGTGCGTGCGGCTGATGGCCGATGGGTACGCTGCCATGGCTGTGCTGGTTGCGGTCTGCTCCAGGATTGATCTGGTGATGCTGGCAGTGGGAAGCGTGCTGGCAGTGATCATGGATTTCGGCGCTCTGACTGTGGTCTACTTCCAGTTCGAGATGTGGAGCGCCAATGAGCCGCCCTGGGATTTTAACTACCTGAGAACTGATCCGGTCAGCAGGCGGCGGGTGCTGGCTGCCACCGGGGCAGTGGCGGGAATCAGCCTGTTTCTGATCTTTGACATGGTATACAACGGCTACACCCTGGATTCCTCGGTGCTGATTGAAACTGCAGTCACGGCCCACCGGGGCAGCTCCAAGATGGCGCCGGAGAACACCATGGCGGCTCTGGAGACGGCCATTGACGAGATGGCGGACTACGGGGAGATCGATGTCCAGACCACCTCCGACGGCGTGGTGGTAGTGTGCCACGATCTGAACCTGAAGCGTTTGGCCGGGGTGAACAGACGGTTGGGAGATATGACGTATGAGGAGGCGGCGCAGCTGGATGTTGGCTCCTCCTTTGGCCCTGCCTTTGCGGGGGAGCGGATTCCCACCCTGGAACAGGTGCTGGACCAGTGCAAGGGCCGCCTGAAGCTGAATATTGAGCTGAAGAACATCGGGGATGGCACTAAGCTGCCGGAGCAGGTGGTGGCCATGATCCAGGAGCGGGAGATGGAGGAGCAGTGTGTCATCACCTCGGTCCGTCTCAGCTATTTAAACCGGGTGAAGGAGTGCAGTGAGGACATCCGCACCGGCTATATCCTGCCTGCGGCCTACGGCAGATACTACGATGACGAGGCATTTGACTTTATCAGCATCCGTTCCAGCTTTGTGAATGCCCGGATGGTGGAGCTGGCTCACGCCCGCGGCAAGGCGGTGCACGTGTGGACGGTCAACCGCAAGAGCGAGATGGAGCAGATGAAGGTGCTTGGCGTGGATAATATAATCACCGACTACCCGGCCAGGGCCAGGGAGGTTCTGTACAGGGAGGAAGCCACGGAGACACTGATGGAGTATCTGAAAATGATGTTGAGATAGAGGCATAAAATACAGCAGTCCGGATTGGCGGTTTAACGCACAATACGGGCTGCTGTATTTTTCGCGGCGGCTACAGACCGAATTCTTCAAAAAGCTGCTGGCGGTACTCCGGGCTTTCCGACGCCTTTTTGAGATCCTCATAGCGGTTCTGTTCGATCAGCAGGAGATTCAGGCGGCTGACCTGTTCGGCTCCTTCGGCCCGACCTTCATTTCGGCCTTCAGCCCGGCCTTCCTCACGGCCTTCCTCCCGCTCCATAATCATTTCTTCCCATAACTGCATGTATTTCACCTCGATTCCTTCATTTTGCTTGACTGACTGCACCCGGTCATGCAGCTTCTGCATGCGGGGACTGGCGAAATGGCCTGCAGTATGTTCATTGGAGTGCTCCACATACCGCAGAAATTCCTGAAGTTCTTCAGATCCTTCCGGCCCTGGTTCACCGCGGGTGTACAGGAACATGCGCACCGCGCCGTCGTCCAGGCACAGGGCGGGGTCCTGGTCGCACCGCATGCGGAAGGTATAGGTACAGCGGTTCTGGCCGAACAGGTCAAAGGGGGCGATCATTATCAGATACACATTGTTCAGATGGTTAAAATCAATGACTCCCGGTTTCAGCAGACCGGCATCCAGGGCGGACTGATAGAAACGGCTGCGCCGGGGATGGTTCTTTTTGTTGATACCCTGCATTTCTGTATTATAGATGCAGTCCTCCTCATCCTGGCTCCATACATCCATCCGTATACCCCGGAAAGTGGGGAGGGTGCGCAGCTCTTTTTCGCTCTGGACGCTCTCTTTCAGCTGGATATCCTTTCCCAGGATAATCTCCAGAACCGCCCGGCAGGTGCCGGGATCTTCCATCACCTCGCTGAAGAGGAAACGGTCCAACAGGTTCAGCTCCTTCAGGGCCTTTGGCTTCTTTTGCTCCATAGGGTAATTCTCCTTTCATTCTAACATGCCTCTTACCGATACTTCAAGTTCTTTGGGAAATCTCCGGCGAAATGCCGATTTGTGCGAAACGCACAGTCTGATAACTGAGATGGATTTATCATACTATAGAATCAATCACCGGACAAGGATTTTTCCGGATTTATAATCAAAAAAGGGCATAATCCGTCCATTTTCAAAAATATCTTTTTACATTCCGGGAAAACCGATTATAATAGAGTGATGAAACAAACTAAATTCAGGAGTGTTTAACGATGAGAGCAGTGGTACAGCGGGTTGCGCATGCCAGCGTAACCGTAGATAATAAGGTTTTGGGAAAAATTGGTAAAGGATACATGATTCTGCTGGGCGTATCGGATGAGGATACGGAGGAGACGGCGGACCGGCTGGCGGATAAGATCTGCAAGCTCCGCATTTTTGAAGATGAGAATGGAAAGACCAATCTGTCCCTGGCAGATGTGAAGGGGGAGCTTCTGGTGATCAGCCAGTTTACCCTGTACGCGGACTGCCGCAAGGGGAACCGCCCCAGTTTTACCAAGGCCGGGGCGCCGGATGAGGCAAACAGGCTGTATGAATATTTCATGAAGCGGTGCAAAAACTACGTAGAAGTGGTGGAGCGCGGGGAATTCGGCGCGAACATGAAGGTGGAGCTGTTAAATGACGGCCCGTTCACATTGATGCTGGACAGCCGGGAATTATTTAAATAGGGAACGAATGTCCCCCGCACATGCATTCAGGGGAGACGGCGAGGAGAGGTGGAATACAATGGCAAGAGTGATGGAGACCGTTTTATATTATAATCCGGGCAAGGCCGGGACCGCGAAGAATGTGTCCAATATGAAGGCTGTACTGGTGCGCATGGGAATCCGCATCCGCAACGTGGGTCCGGAACAGGTGAACCAGACCGTGGGATACTTACTGAGCGTGGACGGCTATGAGGCAGTGCCGGAGGAAACCGGGCAGCTGCCTGTGATCGAGGAGGAGATGCTGGTAATGAAACAGTTCACCAGCCGCCGCATCGATGAGCTTCTGGTGAACCTGAGAAAGGCCGGAGTGCCGAAGATTGCGCTGAAGGCAGTGATGACAGAGAATAACTGCGGCTGGACCTTCTACCAGCTCTACAAGGAGCTGCAGGAGGAGCATGAGAAGATGACTGCGCTGGGACATGAGAAAACGGAGCCTCAGGAGCCAGGCAATGATTGATCCAACAAGACACCGCCAGCTCCAGGAGCTGGACCAGGTGGGCCTGTGCACACAGATCCTTTACCAGTCCAGGAATGAGCTGTACCTGAATATGCGTTTCCTGGATATCCCTTTAAGCAGCCTTGGATTTGAGGCCCAGTGGGACGGCCGGGGAGTCCGCACCGATGGATTCAATATCTACTATCAGCCGGATCTGCTGTTAGACCTCTACGGCCAGGGCAGGGTGAAGGTGAACCGGGCTTATCTGCACATGGTGCTCCACTGTCTGTTCGGCCACATGGACAACAGGAAGGAACGGGAACCTGGGCTGTGGAACCTGGCCTGTGACATCGCTATGGAGTCCGTGCTGGACGGACTGTACCAGAAATGCACCCACATCCAGCCCGGGGCGTTCCGCAGGGAGACCTACCTGCGCCTGAGGGATATGCTGGGTCAGCAGGTGCTGACCGCGGAGGGCGTTTATAAAGGGCTGGTGGAGATGAACCCGCCGCCCAGGCGGTTGAACCAGTTGGCCGCGGAGTTCACGGTGGATGACCACAGCCGCTGGGAGGAGCCTCAGCCGCCCAGGCAGGCGCAGAACCGCCAGAATAAGTGGAAGGACAACCGGGAGCGGATGCAGACGGAGATGGAGACCGGGTCCGGCGAGCCTTCAGAGGACAGCCAGAGCCTGCTGGAGGAGCTTCAGGTGGAGAACCGGGAACGGTATGATTACCGGCGGTTTCTCAGCCGGTTCGCGGTGCTGAAGGAGGAGGTCCAGGTGGACATGGACTCATTTGACTATGCCTTCTACACTTACGGCCTGTCCCTCTACGGCAATATGCCTCTAATTGAACCCCAGGAGTCCAGGGAGGTCTACCGGGTGGAGGACTTTGTGGTGGTAATTGACACCTCCATGTCCTGCTCAGGGGATCTGGTGCAGCGCTTCCTGGAGGAGACGGTGGATGTGCTGAGCCAGTCGGAGAGTTTCTTCCGGCAGATCAACATCCACATTGTCCAATGCGATGACCGGGTCCAGTCCGATGTGGTGGTGAGAAGCGCGGAGGATCTGGAGAATTACAGGAAAAATCTGGTGCTGAAGGGTCACGGGGGTACGGACTTTCGGCCTGCATTCGAATATATAAACGGGCTGCGGGCCGCCGGGGCATTTACAAGGCTCAGGGGCCTGATCTATTTCACCGATGGCAAGGGGATCTACCCTGTTCAGGCGCCGCCCTATGACACGGCCTTTGTGTTTATCAAGGACCAGTTCAGCGATGAGTCGGTTCCGGCCTGGGCCATGAAGGTGATACTGGAGGAGGAAGATCTGCCGGAGGAGAAGCCGCGGGCGGCTATTCCGCTGGTTATTTCCGATGGCGCAAGCGCCGGAGGTGAGGCGGACAGGGACGTGGGCACCGGTAATATCGGCGCCTCAGATGTGAATGCCGCAGCTGGGGCGGGCAAAACTTTGGATCAGGAGACAATGACATGAATATAAAACGGGCAAAACAAGAGATAAAAGACACAATAGAAGCCTATCTGTTAAAGGATGAGACCGGCGCGTATGCCATCCCCTCCATCCGCCAGAGGCCGGTGCTGCTGATCGGGCCGCCCGGCGTGGGAAAGACCCAGATTATGGAACAGATTTCCCAGGAGTGCGGCATCGGGCTGGTGGCTTACACCATCACCCATCACACCAGACAGAGTGCGGTGGGACTGCCCTTTATTGAGAAGAAACAATACGGCGGCCGGGAATACTCGGTGACAGAGTACACCATGAGTGAGATCGTGGCCTCCATTTACGATAAGATAGAGCTGACGGGCCTGAGAGAGGGCGTGCTGTTCATCGATGAGATCAACTGCGTGTCAGAGACCCTGGCGCCCACCATGCTGCAGTTTCTGCAGTGCAAGACCTTCGGAAGCCACCGGATTCCTGAGGGCTGGATCATCGTGACTGCCGGGAACCCGGCAGAGTACAACAAGACTGTGCGGGCGTTCGATGTGGTGACCCTGGACAGGATCAAGAAGATTACGGTGGAGCCGGACTTCGAAGTGTGGAAGGAGTACGCCTACCGGCAGAACCTGCACCCGGCCATCATTTCCTATCTGGGGATCAAGCGTCAGAATTTCTGCCAGATCGAGACCACGGTGGACGGCAAGCGGTTCGCCACCCCCAGAGGGTGGGAGGATCTGTCGGAGCTGCTGCTGGTCTATGAGAAGCTGGGCAGGAAGGCGGACCGGGAGGTGGTGGGACAGTATATACAGTTCCCGGGCATTTCCAAGGATTTTGCCAACTACCTGGAACTGTACTATAAATACC